>VSNT01000006.1 GCA_009774465.1 Lachnospiraceae bacterium | reverse complement strand
ATTTATAATTGCCATTAAACAGAATTCATATTATAATTTGTTCTATCACAACAGTAAAAGGGGAATCCTTATGAATATTAAATCTGCTTTTCTGTCCTGCCTGGTATCCTGCCCCAGGGCTTTCCATGAAGAATCCGGGGCTGAAAAATTTCTTGGATATATTTTTCCTGAAAGGGATTTATCCGCTTCGCCTTTGCTTAACCTTTTGTCTTTTGGCACTGTAAAGGCTTCCTCTCCCTGGTCTTTTGACTTCAATCTCCTTAACTGTTATCTCCTTTTATACACTACAAAAGGCTGCGGAAAGCTTACTGTTAACAATCAGGTCTTTTCTCTTTCAGAGGCTTCACTTTTATTTTTAGACTGTCAGCAGCGTTTTCGCCTTGACATCGCTCTCTCATCATGGGAATATCAATTGATTATGCTGGAAGGACATTCTCTGTCATATTATTATGAATTAATTCCAAAAGGAACTGCGCCTGTCATTGCAGTATTACCTTATTCCGATATTTCCATGTGCTTTGAACGCCTTGGACTCTGGTGTAAAAAGAGCAGCTATAATGAGCTTGTCGTCTCGGATCTTTTGAATCACCTGATTACCTGTTTTACCAGTGAACTATTAAAAGAATCCAATACCCCCCCTAATGTCCCGTTTTACATTACAGAGCTGAAAAGAATTTTTGATACAAAATTTAATGACGTTTACACGCTTGACCGCCTGGAAGAAGCTTTGGGCGTAAGCAAGTACCGGTTATGCCGGGAATTTAAACAGGCATATTCCATTCCGCCTTTTCAATATCTGAATCAAAAACGGATGGAATATGCCGCGCATCTGCTTACTTCCACAAATTACCGGATACATGAAATCGGGAGTCTGACAGGAATTGATAATACAAACCATTTCATCTCTCAATTTAAAAAAATTTACAAAATTACTCCTTTAGAATACAGACAGCGGATGTCCCCGTAGAACATCCGCTGTCTATGTTTATATATTATTCTTTTATATTTCTGACACTTTCCTTTAATATCATGTGCCCTTCTACAATCGACATACTGTGATGCCGGTAATCTCCTGCTATTTGTTTTAAAAGAAGATTAATTGTCTTCCTCGACATTTCTCTGATGTCTACTTCATAGGTGGTAATGCCCAGGTTACACACACCGGGAATCGGATAATTATCAAATCCCACCACTGATATATCCTCCGGAACGCGATACCCCTTCTCCCGCAGCGCCTCAATAAATATACCTGCCGTCATATCACAGTTGCACACAAAAGCTGTAGGCATTTCCTTCGGAAACTGAAAGAAAAAATTCTTATCCCGAACTCCCGTATCCATGTCCCTGTCATCAATGATCCAGTCTTTTCTAACCTCTTTTCCGTGTTCCAGAAGCGCTTTACAATATCCAAAATATCTGTCTGTAATACTGTTGGTATATAAAAGTGTACCCACATACCCTACATTGGTGTGCCCCATTTCAAATAAGTAATTTGTAAGTTTATATGTTCCAAAGTAATTGTCTGTTACAACACAATTGCATTCATGACTTTTATCATAAAAATCCAGACATACAAACGGCACTCTGGCATTTTCTATTATCATTGAAAGATAATCTTCCTTTAAAAGTCCAATAATAATCAGCCCATCTACTCTATCCTCCGAGACCAGCTTTGACAATTCCAGTTCCCGCTCATTTTTCTGGCTTAAAATTTCAAGCATTGTAAAACAGTCCTTCGAAACTGCTTTGGTAGCTACTTCCTGATACATTTTCCAGTAGAAGGACTCCTGCTGATCCCAATAGCGTTCGGAGATAATCACACCTATATTGTAGCATTTACGGTCTTTTAACTGTTTTGTTTTTGCAGGCGGCTTATACCCCATATCATGAGCCAGTCTTTTGATCCGCTCCCGCATTTCCTCACTGACGCCTTTTTGATCTGACAACGCCTTGGACACAGTCACCGTACTAACGTTTAACTTTTCTGCTATATCTGCTAATTTAACCGATTTGGCCATTTCTTACTCATGCCTTCCCTTCATCTGCATTTTTATCTACTGGACCTCCCTTAAATGGATAAGTCTGCTCATAAAGTCTCCCCACATATTTTGCACAAGATACCCTGCCTTCATAAGAACATCTCCGGTAAAAATTTCTTCTTCTCCTTCAATCCTGTACTTTTTCGCCGGTGCAAGACCTTTAAAGTAAATTTTCCTGCTGTGGCAGTTTGGTCTTCCAAGCACCTGTACAAATGTATATAAGGCTTCTGATTTATCTTTGCTCACCACCCCATAGCAGTCGTAAAAATGATTTTCACTGTATGAAGCAATTCTATAATAATCCCCACACCTTATAAGTTCATTATACTTGTGGTACATAGCTATTTGTGCCGGAATCATTTCCTTTTCTTCTTCTGAAAGTTTTGTTATATCAAGCTCATAACCAAAAGTTCCTGTAAGGGCTACATTTCCTCTTGTTTCAAAAGGTGTATTCCTTCCCACCGTATGATTGGGACAGGCGGAAACATGTGCTCCGATGGTAGACAACGGATAAATCAGCGCCGTTCCCTCCTGTATTTTTAAACGCTCTATGGCATCCGCATCATCAGAACACCATATCTGAGGACTGTAAAACAACATCCCCGGATCAAATCTGGCACCGCCGCCGGAACAGTTTTCCAAAAGCAGATAAGGAAACTCTTTCAGCATTCTCTCCTGCAGTTCATAAACTGCCAGCATATACCTGTGATACAGCTCTCCTGTACGATCTGGCGGAAGACAGGCAGAACCCACATCCGAAAGCTGCCTGTTCATATCCCACTTCACATATTCAATGTTCGCGCTGTGAAGTATCGCAGAAATCCTCTCATAAACGTAGTCCACTACTTCTTTGCGTGTCAGGTCAAGCACATACTGATTTCTGCAAAGGCTTCCTTCTCTTCCCTGTATGGCAATTGCCCAGTCAGGGTGCGCTCTGTATAAATCCGAATCTGGCGAAATCATTTCAGGTTCAAACCAGATACCAAATTTCATCCCCAGTCCATTTATTTCATCTACAAGTGCCTTAAGGCCCCCCGGCAGTTTTTCTTCGTTTACGTACCAGTCTCCAAGCGAACGTCTCTCATCATAACGGTTTCCAAACCACCCGTCGTCCATTACCAGCATTTCAATACCTCTTTTTGAGGCTTCTTTTGCAATTTGAATCAGCTTTTCCCTGTTAAAATCAAAGTAGGTTGCTTCCCAGTTGTTAATCAGCACCGGACGTTCTTTATCCCGATAGACGCCCTGTATCAAATGGTTTCTATAAAAGTCATGAAAAATTCTGGTCATTTTTCCGAGACCTTCTCCTGAATAAACCATTACTACTTCCGGTGCCTGAAATTCGCATTCAGGTTCTAATTTCCATTTAAAATCTTCAGGATGAATTCCCATGACCATTCGAATCTGGTCAAATTGATCTTTCTCAACCAGTGCCTTAAAGTTTCCCGAATAGACAAAGTGCATGGCATAAACTTCTCCATGCTCCTGATCTGCTCCCCTGCTTAAAAGCGCCAAAAAAGGATGTTCCTGATGGCTGGACTCCCCCCGAAGAGATTCCGCACTATACCTTCCATAACCAACAGGCATTCTCTGAATCTGTCTCTCCCTTGCCCATGAACCATGAAGAGAAAGCACTTCAAAATCTTTATCATCCATATCGAGACATGCGCTAAGTGCTCTCGTCAAATAGAGTGGTTCTTTTCCTCCATTGATGATCCTCACACTTCTGGTGATCACATCCTTCTTTTCAAACGCAGTATACAAAAGCACAGCCCTCAGCCCTGTGTGTACATCTTCACAGACAATTTCAAGGGAAGTACATTCCTCCTTAGAGCCGAAAGCAGCGGGGAGCCCTGAAAGCGCCGGCTTTCCCTCTAAAATTCTTAAGGATACAAAAGTAAGCGATAATCCGGTGCTTCCACTGGGCATTTCAATACTGATACAGTCTTCCCTGAAATCTCCCAGTCCATGCGGCGGATATTCCATTGGAAAGCTGTCCAGAAAAGATACTCTTTCTCCATTATTTTCAGATGGTATGTAAGGAGGTTCCTGAACACGCAGGACATGCGCCAGATGATAATCATTCAAATAAGCTCCATAATATATATGTCCAAGGAACTGTTCTTCATCTATTATGCCAATCACATAGCTGGTATTTGCCGTATCAATTTTTATAATCTTCTTTACATCTTTTGATACATTTTCATAACATTGTATAGGCATTTGTAACCTCCTGAATTTACTTTTACTTAAATAAACATTTTTTACTTAAATTATAAACTAATTTTTTTCATTGTCAACTAAATAAAGTTAAATTTTTCCGCTCTGCCGCAAAACAGCATCCCCAGCACTGTAAGCTATTTTTCGATAAAAAAAGAGCAGACGCTCAAAAACTTACGCCTGCTCTATATTATCTTTTATTTTATTTATCACACTTATTCAGCGATATCTGCATACATGAAGTACCAGTATCCGTAAGGTGAATGCCAGGAACCTGTGATCTTATCACTCTGTAACCAGAAGTCATTGTAATAAGCTACAGGAACACATCCTGCTTCTTCCATCAGGATATCTTCTGCTGTATGAAGTGCCTGTGAACGCTCTGCTGCATCCAGGGTTGTTCTGGAAAGTTCCATAGCTGCATCATATTCAGCATTATTAAACTTACCATCATTGTTACCGTTGGTGGAGTAAAGCAGATCCAGCATATTGGAAGGATCACTGTAATCTCCTACCCATCCGTTACGGGATGAATCATAATCACCGTTACGTCTCATAGGTGTAAAGCTTGCCCATTCAACAATGTCAACGCTGCAGTCAACGCCAAGCTGTGCCCATGCTTCCTGCAGATATTCGGCAACTACTTTATGATAAGCCTGGTCATTGGTTGAATAAACGATAGAAGGGAATCCTTCGCCATCCGGATAACCGGCATCAGCCAAGAGCTGTTTTGCCTCTTCCAGGTTTGCTTCATAATCTTCTGAAATATATGCCTGACCGCCATTTGCATTGTCAATAAACTGGCTTCCGTCAGTATCAACCCAGCCGGGCCCCATGAAGTTGTATGCAGGTGAATATGTGCCCTGCATCAGAGTATTTGCAACATAATCACGGTCAATTGCAAGGCTTAATGCCTTACGAACTCTTGCGTCATCAAAAGGCGCTCTCTGTGTATTCAGGCTCAAGTAGTAGGTTCCGATAATAGGATCTACATAGAAATCACTGTTTTCTCTCAAAGAAGGAATTTCTTCTGCCGGAACACTCTTGATCATCATAACTTCACCTGTCTGATATGCACTTAAACATGCATTGTCATCTTCAATCAGATGCCATTTGATACCGTCTAACTTGATTGCATCTGCATTCCAGTAGTTGGGGTTCTTGCTCATAAGGATATGAGAACCGGGTACCCACTCTGAAATATAGAAAGGTCCGTTAGAAATATAGGTTTCTGCTGCTGTTGCCCATGCGTCTCCATTTGCTTCAACAGTTGCCTGCTGAACAGGGCTTAAGGTTGCAAATGCTGCAAGGCTTCCGAAATAGGAGCAGGGATTTGCCAAAGTAACAACCAGTGTCTTGTCATCTGCTGCTACAACCTGGAGTGCATCCAGATCACCGGTAATTGCCTCGCTAAAGCCTTCTACCATACCAAGTACGGTTTCTGCATAAGGAGCAGCTACCATAGGATCGCAGACTCTCTTCCAGCTGTATTCAAAATCCTTTGCTGTTAAATCAGAGCTGTCAGACCACTTTAATCCATCTCTTAAATGGAAAGTCCATGTAAGACCGTCTTCGCTTACCTCCCAGCTTTCTGCCTGTCCGGGAATCAGCTGTCCATCCTCGTCTACTGCTAACAGACATTCAAATGAATGCAATAACATGTTACCGCCATCTACTGCGGAGTTTAACGCAGGATCAATGGTCTCAGGATCAGGTCCTACCTGAACGGAAAGGATCTTCTCGCCGTCTGCTGTTTCTGTACTGGCAGCATCTTCATTCTCTGTGCCAGACTCTGTAGTCGTCTGTGAACTATCTGCCCCCCCGTCTGCTGCCGGTGTGTCTTTACCGCCGCAGGCTGTAAGGCCAAGAATCATGGTTGCTGTCAGTAAGAGCGCAAGTACTCTCTTTTTCATAATTCGTCCTCCTCTTAAATAATTATTTTTTATAAAACAATACAGACTCTTTTATAAAGCGTCTATATCGGTTTACCACATTTAATTGCACTTGTCAATATGATGACAGGCTGCAAAATGCCCTTTTTCCAACTCTTTCCATTCAGGAGTCTGGGCTGCGCACCTCTCGTCTGCATAAGGACATCTGGTTCTGAAGCGGCATCCGGAAGGTGGATTTAAGGGACTTGGAACGTCGCCCCCAAGCACAATACGCTGACTCTCCCTTGCAGTCTTGGGATCTGCAACAGGAATTGCTGAAATCAGGCTCTTGGTATAAGGATGAAGTGGTCTGGTAATCAGCTCGTAACTGTCCGCAAGCTCAACCATTCTGCCCAGATACATAACTCCAATTCGGTTGGAAATATGCTTTACCGCGGAAAGGTCATGGGCAATGAACAAATAAGTCAGTCCCATTTCCGCCTGCAGATCTTCAAACATATTGATAACCTGTGCCTGAATGGACACATCCAGCGCCGAAATCGGCTCATCACAGACAATAAATTCCGGTCTTACCGCAAGGGCTCTTGCAATCCCCACACGCTGCCTTTGCCCGCCGGAAAACTCGTGGGGATAACGGTTGGCATGTTCAGAATTAAGACCTACATGACTAAGCATTTCTATAATAATTTCATATCTTTCCTTTTTACTTGAAGCCATCTTATGGACATCAATGGCCTCACCAATAATATCACCGATGGTCATTCTCGGATCAAGGCTTGCGTAAGGATCCTGAAATACAATCTGCATTTTTTTCCTGTAGGGAAGCATTTCCGCGTACTGCTTTTTCTCCACATCAAAAATCACTTCGTCATTATAGAGAAAACGTCCCCCTGTAGGCTCGTATAACCGGAGCAGTGTACGTCCTGTGGTGGTTTTCCCACAACCCGACTCTCCTACCAGACCTAATGTCTCCCCTTTTTCAATGGTAAAGGAAACATCATCCACCGCCTGAATATATTTTTTGTTTTTTCCAAAACCGCCGCCCGGAAAATACTGGCGTAAATGCTCTACCTGTACTAATTTCTCACTCATCTGCGGCTCCTTTCTTGCAAGACGAAATCTCAAATTCTTCTTTCTGGTTCAGCCAGCACTGGGTATAATGCACTTCTCCAAAATTGGTTACCGGAGGCATCTCCCTTAAGCAGATTTTCATACATGCTTCACACCTGGGTGCAAAAGGACAGCCCTTGGGAGGATTCAGCATATCCACCGGCGTCCCCTCAATGGGTATCAGCCTCTCATGGTCTTTGGTATCCAGTCTTGGAATAGAGCGAATTAATCCTTTTGTATATTGATGCTTTGGACTGTAAAAAATATCTTCCGCTGTGCCATATTCCACGATCCTGCCCGCATACATAACGGCAATTCTCTCACACATGCTGGCAACCACGCCAAGGTCATGGGTAATCATTATGATCGCCATGCCAAGCTTATTTTTCAATTCCACCATCAGCTCAAGAATCTGTGCCTGAATGGTCACATCAAGGGCTGTGGTAGGCTCATCTGCAATCAAAAGCTTAGGCTCACAGGCAAGGGCAATTGCAATCATAACCCTCTGGCGCATACCTCCGGATAATTCATGAGGATGCTGTTTTAATCGCTTTTCCGGCTCATTGATTCCTACCAGTTCAAGCAGCTCTTTGGCTCTTTCTTTTGCCTGGGTTCTTGTTTTATTTGTATGGAGCAGAATTGCCTCCATAATCTGATTTCCTATGGTATAAACCGGGTTTAAACTGGTCATGGGATCCTGAAAAATAATGGATACCTCATTTCCCCTGATCTTACGCATTTCCTTATCTGACATCTGTTCAATCTGATGTCCGTTAAAATAAAGGCTTCCTCCAAGAAGCTTTCCCGGATGGGCAGTCAGTCCCATCAGACTGTAAGCTGTTACGGATTTGCCGGAGCCGCTTTCTCCCACAATACCAAGCACTTCTCCCTGTTTCAAATGAATGGAAACATCATTGAGTGCCTTTACCTCCCCTGCCGGAGTGAAAAAAGAAAGCCGCTCATTTTTTATATCAACAAGATAATCTGACATATTCCCAAACCACCTTTCCTAGTGTTTTAATTTCGGATCAAATGCATCCCTCAGTCCATCTCCAAAGAGGTTAAAGCTTAAAATAATAAGACTGATCAGCGCTGCCGGAATAAAGAGCAGATATGGATACGTATTGATACCGTTTAAGGCATCGCTTGCAAGACTTCCCAAAGAAGGCAGGGGAACTGCCACGCCCATGCCAAGGAAGCTTAAAAAGCTTTCTGTAAAGATGGAAGAAGGTATCTGCAGTGTGGTGGTTACAATCAATGTGCCGATACAGTTTGTTAAAAGATGCTTTCTGATAATCTTTCCATTTTTAACACCCAGTGCTCTTGCCGCAGTTACATATTCGCTTTCTTTTAAAGTAAGAATCTGACTTCTTACCATACGCGCCATGCCTACCCAGTAAAGAAGGGCAAACACGATAAAAATACTGATCAGATTCTCGCCTACAACACCTACCCAGGAAAATCCTGGTACTGTTTTAAGATTTTCCAGGGGCGCCTTCAAGGCAAAGGATAAAAGTACGATTAAAAGAATATCCGGTATGGTATAGATAATATCCACAATACGCATCATAATCAGATCCACCCAGCCGCCGAAAAAAGCCGCCACGGAACCATAAACCGATCCGATTACCAGAATAATTGCTGTGGCAACCAGACCTACAATCAGAGAAATACGACTTCCCATCATCACACGGATGGCATAATCACGCCCCATTTTATCAGTTCCGAAAATGTGGGGAAACACCTTTTCTCCTGCATCAATTCTGGCCTGTTCCTCAGCCGAATACTCCATAGGTGCCAGATGATTTGCTCCTTTAAACTGTTCCTTATAATTGTAAGGATAGAACATGGGAACAATAAAAGAGATAAACATAACAAAAATAATAACTACAAGACTTGCCATAGCTACTTTATTCTTTACAAGGCGGCGCATACCGTCTTTCCAAAAACCCACGCTCTCGCGCATAACTACCTGGCTCTGCTTTTCCTCTTCCGTAGCAGGAAGAAAGTCCTCGGGTTTTAACTTTAATTGAAAACTCAATGGATTCTGTTTCATAATCTGCTCCTTACTTCAAATTAATACGGGGATCTACCAGCTTGTAGACAATATCAACTATCACATTCATAATGATGATTAAAGTAGCCAGGAAAATCGTGGTTCCCATAATCAATGTATAATCACGTCCACCGATGGCTCCGATAAATTCTCCGCCAAGTCCCGGAATAACAAAGATCTTCTCAACAACAAAGCTTCCTGTCACTGTATAAGCCAGCATAGGCCCAACATAAGTAACTACCGGAAGGATTGCATTTCTCATTGCATGTTTAAACAAAATCCAGAATCCTGCCACGCCTTTTGCCTTTGCAGTACGCATATAGTCCTGCCCCAGCACATCCAGCATGGAAGAACGCATCAGTCTCATAATGTAAGCAGTCGGATAAAAGGCCAGCGCAATCACCGGCATAATATAATGCTTCCAGCTTGTAAGCCCCATAGTGGGAAGGAGTTTTAAATTAACGCCCAGCGTATACATTAACAGGGTACAGACCACAAAACTTGGAACCGCAATACCGCAGGTGGAAAGTACGCTGATTAAACTGTCAAGAAACTTTCCTCTTTTTAAAGCAGCAATACACCCCAGCGGAATGCCCAGACACAAAGCCACTAGAACAGAAATCCCGCCTACTCTGGCTGATACCGGAAACTTCATCTTAATAATAGACATGACGGTACGCCCTCTCTGCTTTAAGCTGTCCCCAAAATCTCCTTTCAGCGCATCTGTTATATATGTAAAATACCGCTGGAGTAATGGTTTATCCAGCCCGTATTTCGCCTCCAGCGCTGCTGTCGCCTGAGGACTGATTGCTTTCTCTGACAAAAACGGTCCGCCGGGAACCATATTCATCAGAAAGAAAGTAAGCGTGCCAACCGCCCATATGGTAACGATTGCCAGCAAAATTCTTTTTACCACATACTTTAACATACTAAAGTCTCCTTTTTTAAATAAATAGAAAGCTGCTCCTACATGCTTTCTATAATCACTTTTTAATATGAAAAAACAAAAGGCCATAGTGTAACACTGCCCACTCACCATCGCCCCTCCAACAATCTTTATAATAGTATCAAAAAAAGGGCTTATTTGTCAAGCCCTTCCGAATTTTCAGCACTTTATAAATCTTGCTATTTTTTTTTAAATTTTGGTAATTAAAGAGTAGAAATTTATCATCCCGGCATACTCTGAAAAACTGTTTTTCACTTTCGGACTTATTTTGCGCTAATCTCATATATCAGTGACAAAAAGTCCTGACAGCCGCCGCTTCCATCAATTACCTGACCGGACGACTTATCCTCCAGCATCAGGCCGAACTGCATTAGTTCATCTCCATAGGCATCATAGGAAATATACTTGCTTTGAATGTGATATTTCCTGTTTTTCAAAAGGCCCCGAAGAGGCAGACGCCGGTATGCCCCATTAATCTCGCTTAATATTCTTGTAACTGTTACCAGCGCCCTGCTGCCATCAGGTTCTGCTATTTCCCATGCCGCAAAATTCCCTTCAAAAGGACTGAGCAGGCGGTAGAAATCTCCCGCTGCAATGAATTTCCTGTTTTTCCTGTAAAATTCTACCTGCTCTTTTACAACTTCTATTTCCTCATTGTTTAATTTATTTAAGTCAAGCTCATATCCAAAAGCCCCTGTATATGCCACGTTTCCTCTTGTCTCAATTGGGGTTCTGCGTCCCACCTGCTCATTGGGGCAGGCAGATACATGAGCCCCCATACAGCTTAAGGGATACACAAAACTGGTTCCATACTGGATCTTTAACCGTTCAACAGCGTCTGAATCATCCGAAACCCATCCCTGAGGCGCATAATAAAGCATTCCCGCATCAAACCTTCCGCCGCCGCTGGAACAGGATTCAATTAAAAGCTCTGGAAACTCTTTAATCAATCTCTCATGCAGAGCATACACTCCAAGAATATATCTATGGAAAATCTCTCCCTGACGTTTGGCCGGGTAAGCGGAGGAATAGCACTCGCTGATGGAACGGTTCATATCCCATTTAATATAACTGATTTTTGCTTTTGACAAAAGCTCATACATCTGTTCATAAACTGCGTCCACCACTTCTTTTCTAGAAAAATCCAGAACAAACTGGTTTCTGCCATGAGAAACGCTGCGCCCCGGCGTCTGAATAATATAATCCGGATGCTGACGGAAAAAGTCACTGTCCTTATTTACCATCTCAGGCTCAAACCAAAGGCCAAATTTCATCCCTAATGCTTCTATTTTTTCTGAAAGTCCTTCAATGCCGCCAGGCAGCTTTTCCCGGTTGGCCTTCCAGTCTCCAAGACCTCTTTTATCATCATTCCTCTCTCCAAACCACCCATCGTCCAGAACAAAAAGCTCTATGCCGCATTCTTTTGCCTTTCCCGCAAACTTAAGCAGATCCTCTTCCACATAATCAAACTGGGTGGCTTCCCAATTGTTAATAAGCACCGGTCTTTCCTTATCCCGCCAGAAGCCTCTTGCCAGTCTTTTTCTGTAAAGACGGTGGAACTGAATACTCATGCCGTTTAATCCTTCGTCAGAATAAACCATAACCGCCTCCGGCGTTACAAAGGTTTCCCCGGGCTCTAAATTCCATGAAAATCCAAAAGGATTAATCCCCAGCATTACACGAAGCACCTGATAGTTATCCACTTCCGCCTGAGCAAGAAAATTGCCGCTGTAAACCAGACTGAATCCATATGCTTCTCCACTCGACTCCGTAGTATTTTTTCTCTTTAATGCCAAAAATGGATTATGCTGATGAGAGGAATTTCCCCGCATACTGGACACCCCGGTAAACCCCGGTTCCAGATCCCGCACCTTAACTGCACGTTCTCTGGCCCATGCGCCGGAAAGCTGCAGGCTTTGATAATCTGCATCAGGCATGTCCACGCTCATGCTCATGGCTCTGTTTATCATCAAATCTTCTTTACCATTGTTAACAAACTTAACACTTCTTGCAATGGCGTCCACATCTCTGAAAATACTGTAGGAAAGAATCACTTCCAGATTTCTCCAGGCATCCTTCATTCTGATTTCCAATGTAGCCGCCTCGTCCTCTTCTTCCGTATAAGTGGCCGGAAGTCCTGAAAGCGGTTTCTTTCCTTTTATTATTTCGTACCCCTGATACTCTATCCTGCAGATGCGGCTTCCGTCTCCGCCCTGGATTTCCAGGGCAGGATAACGGTAGTCCGATGTGCCATAGCAAGGGTATTCCTGACGCAGATGTTCATAAGAAGTGTAAAGATCTCCCTCATTGATATAAGTAGTCATAGGACGGTGGGCTTTTTCTACCATGTGCAGATAACTTCCCCCGGGATTCAGCACTTTTCCAAAATACAGGTGCCCTAATTGCCCGCTTTCCATTACATAAAACAGGTAGCTGATCCGCCCGTTATTTAAATGAAACACTTTCTCTTTCTCATTTACCGTAATCACAAGCTTCTCCTTTTACAGGGCTTTCTCATAACACCACCAGCCCTCTCCGTACATTTCACATTCTCCTACAACATTAAAATTAATTTTTTCATAGCATCGGATTGCTTTTTTATTTGTCTTGCATACCAGCATATGTACGCTCCTTTTGCCCCGACGCCTTAATTCCTCCATACCATATTGCAGCAATTTCCCGGCAATCCCCTGATTTTGATTTAAAACTCTGACGCCAACCCTTGATAATTCTGCTGAGGGCTGTAAACCTTCCGACCAGCAGGTCAGCTTTTCAACGTTCTCATCCTGATCAATGGAGATCACCCCTACAATTTCTCCCTTTTCATCTTTCAGACAAAAAAGCCCGTCTCTGGACAGGTCGCCTTCTATATCAATTTCTCCCGGATAGTCTTCCGTCCATGCGCAGAACTCTGTTCCTGCCAAAGACCTGTAGAGGGCTAAAATTTCGCTTTTATCCTCATTTTTCGCCTGTGTAAAATACATTTTTTCCTGTTCAAAATCATACATCTTCATTGTCTCCGGATTCCTGAACTCATGCTTTTCATAATAACCGATGAGTTTCCCTTCATCCCGAAGGGCCACCATGTAAACATCTTTATTCTGTTTTTCATTATGAAAGGTATAGATAATATTGTGTTCCTGTGACGCAGCAAACCAGTCCACTACCTGCTTTATCTTTTTCCCCGATTCTTCATTATGGCAGTTTAAAAGACTCTGCCCCACCAGACTTTCACCGCCCCATTTTTCGTAATTCTTCATTGCTGCCGGATTCATATAAATAATTTCATGCTGCAAATTACAGATGACTACAGAACTTTTGTCCTGATCTATTACACTTTTGAAATACATAATGCTTCCTCCTGATGTGTAAGTTAATCTTTGCTTTTTCTATAACATTTTCCCTTCGTCGCTCCATTATCTTCCAGTTTCTTTTCCTCAACCAATGCACGAAGCAGCTCCTTTGTACGAGTTTCTTTTACTCCAAGTACATCCAGCAGCTCATTTGCCTTATACCAGGTATCATCCTTCATAAATGTAAGAATTTTGTCATACTGTTCTAACGTTTTTTCTGTCACTTTTTTTCTGTCGCTTTTTTCTGTCGCTTTTTTCTGTCGCTTTTTTCTGTCGCTTTTTTCTGTCACTTTTTTAACAAAAGCAAGTGACAGAATTGTCCTGTCCGGATCAAAGCTTTCTTCAATCTCCGGTTCAATAAATCCTTCATCATTCCATACATTAAAAATATATCTTTTATCACTAAGTTTATCCGATTGCCCACGATAATACAAGCAAACATATTGCAAAAGATTTCAATTTTGAAGATGTTGGAAAATATTAATTTATTTTTCGATATTCAGAAGGAGACATTCCTTTCAATTTTTTAAATACCTTGGAAAAATATTTTTCATCTTTAAACCCAACTTTATAGGCAATTTCATATGTCTTTAAATAAGTTTGCTGTAAATAGGTACAGGCATGCTCTATACGGATCTCATTGAGATAATCTACAAATCCCTTTGATAACTGCTTTTGAAAAAGGGTAGACAAATATCCGGGAGAAATGCCTGCCTTCTGAGCCACATCCATCAGCATAAGATTTTCGTAATAATGTTCTTCCACATATTCCTTTGCCAGATCCACAATATAGTTTTTCTCTTCTATCTGCTTGATCTGTATCTCTTCCTGTATGCCAAACAATTCGTCCGCCGCCCTGTTGACCATCCGCAAAATATCAGAAGATCTTACCGGTTTAAGCAGATATTCCTTCGCCCCTAAGTGCAGTGCCTGTTGGCAGTATTTAAACTCATCATATGCACTTAATATCATTGTGTAGGGCAATATATCGGCACGCTTTGCTTCCTGCATAACTTCAATTCCGTCTAACAGGGGCATCTGCACATCCAAAAACATGATATCCGGTTTATCTCTGTATATAATGTCAACTGCCTCCTGCCCGTTGGCTGCAAGATATATTTTATCAAAACGATCCGTATGCAGTTGTATATATTTCCCAATTCCATTGCGAATGGTATCCTCATCATCCGCAATCAATAATTTAATGCTCATGCTGTCTGATCTCCTTTAACCCACAGGGAACGGACACAGCCACAGTCGTCCCGCGTCCGACCTGGCTCATAATATCAAGCGTATAATTTTCATGATAAATAAGCTTCAAACGTTCTTTTACATTTTTAATTGCATATCTGCCAATACGCTGACTTGCATATTTTCGATTGTCTGTTCTGTCAAAGATCGCATCCATCTGTTCCCTGCTCATCCCAACACCTGTATCTTTAATATGAAAAATCATGCGCTCTTCTTCTTTTTTCCCAATAATAAAAAGTGAATAATTTCTGTCTGCTTTTTCAAATCCATGCACAATCGCATTTTCCACAAAAGGCTGCAGGATCAGTTTGGGTATTTCTTCTTCTAAAATAGTTTTATCCAGTGTTATTTCATATTTTAACCGCTTCCCAAAACGCATCTGCTGAATATGCAGATAACGTTCCAGCAGTTCTGCTTCCGTCTGCACTGTCACAATTCCGTCTCCCCTGTTTAAAACAAGGCGGAACAATTGTGAAAGTGACAATATATCCTCTGCTATCTCCTCATTCTCCGATTCCATTGCTTTCCAATATAAAGAATCCAGCGTATTGTACAGGAAATGAGGATTAATCTGAGCCTGAAGAATATCCAGTTCACTTTCCCTTTCTTTAATTGCCAAAATATAATTTTTATCAATCAATTCTCTAATATCGTCTACCATTCTGTTAAAGCACGCTGATACTTCGCCTACTTCATCATGAGTCATTACCTCTATTTTTTGGCTGAAATCTCCCTGTTTAAACTTCTCCATTGCAGTGTTCAGCGTATGTAAAGGTTTGGAAACAATATTGGAAACCAGCAGTAAAACAGGGTACAATCCAAATAAAAAACCAATCAGCAGCGCCAGCGGTGCATAAATGATCGTATTGCTTAAATCCTTCCACCCCACCTTATGCACAATCTTATAAACCATTGTTCCAGTTTCTTCATCCCGGCATCTATAAACGTTATAAATGCCCCATGTACCGGTGTGAATTGACTTTATTTCTGTGGCCTTTAATGAATTTTCTTCCATAATATCTGATATGACTGCATTATCAATATTACCACTGCGTACAAGTTCTGCTCCATATTCGCTCATTACCACCACTGCTTCCTGCCTGTCACGCAGAGAATTCTGGCAGATCTCATCGAAAATATCTGCCGATGAACCAATCACAAGGTATCCCAGTTTATTTTTCCGCGCCATATCATAAATTTCACGGTACATTACGATTTTATCACCCTGATTAAACTGGTAAGTATCAGAGGCATATCGTCCCACTCTCTGCCACAAAAACTTGCCTTTTTCCTTTATGGCAAGGGCATATATCTCCTGTTTTCTTACCTCCTCTATATCCCCTATATAGGAAGAGCGGTCGACACAGCTAAGATATGGATTGATTCCATTTTCCGGATATATGGCAACTGTTTTAATCTGCCCATCAATCGCAACCATATCCTGTATGATCTGCATGGGCGCATAATTCAGCCAAAGTCTTGCATCATGATTCAATTCTTCCGGTTCATCTACAGTCAGAATTTTTTTAACTTCATCATTAATACTGATATAGGTTCCCATCTCCATAATATTTTTCTGCACCACGCTGATACTGTCCGATACATTCTGTACACTTTGAATACATCTGTCCTCCTCACTGTTCACAGCAGAATGGTAATTATACATAAGAAGAAGAATGCTGATCAACAGTAAAATAGGTGTAATGATCAGGTAACTGTAAAAAACCAGTTTTCCCCGAATACTCAACTCCACAATCCATTTTTTTATCTGCTTCATAGCATTCCTCACCTTTATAAAGAAGTTAAATTTTATTTATCTTATCCTTTTACAGCCCCCATTGCAACACCTTTTGTAATGTGTTTATTTAAAATAACATATACAATAACGGCAGGCGCAGCCGTCAATGCCATAACTGCAAACTGAACTGCATAATTGGAGGAATACTCTCCAGTAAACTCCAAAACAGAAAATGGAAGCGTCTTCCACGCAGGCGTACTCAAATAAGTGCTTGCCATCATAAATTCATTCCAGTTATTTAAAAAGGTCATGATTGCAACTGTAGCTATAGAAGGTTTCAAAAGCGGCGTTACAATTTGGAATACAATCCTGTAGATTCCACATCCATCCATTACTGCTGCTTCTTCCAGTTCCTTCGGAATAGACTGAATAAATCCGGTCATTAAAAACATGCCCTGCGGCAGTGAAAAAGCCACATAAGGAATCAACAGCGCCCATATGGTATCTGTCAAATGTAACATACTGTAAATTTTGTAATTGGGAAGCAGTGTTGCATGAATCGGAATCATCATCCCCATAACCAGCAGAGTGCTCACCAGCCCCTTAAGCTTCCAATTCATACGCTGACATGCAAAAGCTGCCATAATAGATATAATTACCACCAGCAAAACTGCAAGTGTATTAATCAGAAAACTGTTTCTCAAATAATGCAGAAAATTACCATCCACAAATGCCTTTACATAATTATCCCATCTTATTTTTTCCGGAATGATAAGCAGACCATTTGTAAACATCTCATTGCTGCTGCCAAGTGAAAAATCAACAAGCCAGATCAATGGGAATAATTGAATTATTGCTACAATAACCAGTACAATCCATAAAAAAATCTTGCCAATTTTCTTATTATTTTCTTTCACAATATCACCCCCTATACATCCTGCTTATCCTTAAACAGATGATTAAGCGCAACCGTCACAAGGATACATATAATAATAAATACAACACCAATTGCATTTCCATATCCATATTTAAAGGCCTTGAATGCCTGCTGATACAGGTAGTTTGCCGCAAACTGGGTGCTGTTGTTTGGCCCGCCATTTGTCAGCAGATATACCGTCTCCATCTGCTTTAATGCCGAAATAACAGCCATTGTCACATTAATCTGTATTACCGGCTTCATAAGCGGCAGCGTAACTCTGAAAAATGTTGTCCACCAATTTGCACCATCAATTGAAGCAGCTTCATACAAAACCGGATCTATATTTTTAATCCCTGTATAATAAATCAGCATTCCCCATCCAAAACCATGCCAGATCAGAACAACCAGAACTGACCAGATTGCATTCTGCTGTGACAGCCAGTTAATCTTTCCCTGATACCCAAATACCTTCAGCACATTATTTAAAAGGCCGAAATCCGGATTATATATAAATTTCCAAAGATAAGCAATTACCGCTACAGAAATAACATTTGGTATAAAGTAAATACAGCGAAACACCCCTTCTGCCTTTCCCTGCAGCTTATCCAGCACTGCTGCAACCACAATTGCCAGCGGATGCTGAATGCAGATAAATCCAACTGCCAGAAGCAGTGAGTTTTTCAGGGAACGTCCAAAGGCGCTGTCATGAAATAATTTTACATAATTATCCCACCCCACCATATGTGCTTCTCCCATACCTGTATAATCCGTAAAGCCATAATAAACACTTAAGCAAATCGGCGCCAGAACTGCAAATAAAAAGACCAGCACCCCCGGCAGAACAAGACTAAAAATGACCAGTTTATTGCTATAGAGTTTTTTCATACACTATCTCCTTTCCCACAGAAGTACATTACATTTTTTATGCAGACCAGCATAAGAAAGAGGATGCTGCAAAAGTAAAATCCTTTTGGAACATCCTCTCCTAAATCACTCAATTAATTCTGCATTTATTCACATGCTGCACCGATTGCTGCGAGGAAGTCATCTACAGATGTAGAACCGTTGGATACACCCTGGATCTCACTTTCTATCGCTGTCTTAAATGCGGAAGGTCCACAGTCATTGATCGGTGTTCCGGAAACACTGGTTGCATTTTTCAGGATATCCATCACCTGCTTCTGCAATTCCGTTTCATTTCCCGTCAGATATGCTGTCTGATCCTGTGCAGACATCCCCACACCATTTTCCCAGCCATATTTGGAAAGCTTATCCGGCTGATACATGTAATTCAGGAATCTGATTGCTTCTTCCTTCACAGCAGAGTCAGCAGACACTGCATAACCGCCGCCATTCCATGCTGCAATATCATTTGTACCAGCCTTGCCGCCATCTACAACCGGCATAGTAAACGCACGAATGTTATCTCTGATTTCAGGCGCAATATCCTCATTCAATGCCATAGAGCAGTCCCAGCTTCCCATACAGTACATTGCTGCCTGACCATTGGTAAACAGATTCATTGTTGTTCCGTAATCCTGTGAATCGTATCCTACCTGGAACATACCTGCTGCTGCGGAATCTACCAAAATCTGTGTAGCTTCCTGCATTTCAGGTGCACTGAAATTTCCTGTTGCAACTGCATTGCGTACGATTTCGGCATAATCTGTTCCAGCCACTCTTACCAGAATATCCGTAAGGAAACATGCCATTGGCCATCCATCTCCGCCATCCATAGCAATTGGCGTTATTCCTGCTGCTTTAATATCAGCGCAAAGAGACATCAGCTCGTCATAGGTAGCAGGAACCTTCCATCCATTATCATCAAACATTTTCTGATTGTAATAAATCAGCATGATATCTGTGTTTCTGGGAAGTCCATATAATTTCCCATCCTTTTTAAAACCTTCCAAAGATCCTGCAATAAATCCATAGTCTGCATAATCAGCTTCATTCAACTCTGCAAGCACTCCTGCGTCCAGCACTTCATCCAGGAAGGCCGGCTGTCCCCAGATACTTACAACATCCGGCATACCGTCCATTGCATATGCCTTAAACTTTGTCTTGTAGGCCTCCTCGTCAAGAGCTTCAACTTCAATTGTTACATTAGGATTTTCAGCCATATACTCATCAATGATCATCTGTTCCACCAGTCCTTGACCGTTTTTACGATCAGGAAGATTGGAAAACAGCTTGATTGTTACTGCTTCACCTGAAGCCACTGCTGTCTCCGATGCTGCTTCGTCACCTTCTGCTGCACTTTCCTGCGCAGTATTTTGCGCATCATTTGAGACTTCTGTACTGCTGTTTGATTTACTGCATCCTGCAAGTAATGAGACTGCCATAGCCGCTGTGAGCAATGATGCAATTATTTTCTTCTTCATTCTCTATCATCCTCCCGTTGCAAATATATATTTTTTTGATGTTTTAATCTTATCACCCTCCAAAAACCATTTACAGATGACAATCTTCCAAAATAGTGCAATATTTTTTACTTTACGTTTGTCGGAATATAATATACCGCCACGAGAAAATTAGACTTGTTCCTGTTCCTGTGCTATAATGAATCATTACAAAAAAGGAGACGACAGAATGAACTTATTGGTAATTGACGCACAGGGCGGCGGTATTGGAAGACAGATCATCTCTGCTGTAAAAAAGGCTTTTCCGCAACTGCCCATTACAGCTGTGGGAACCAACAGCACCGCTACATCCGCAATGCTAAAGGCCGGAGCTGATAATGCCGCTACCGGAGAAAATGCAGTTGTTGTCTGCTGTCGCAATGCGGATCTGATTATAGGCCCTATAGGAATTGTAATTGCAGATTCTCTGATGGGAGAAATTACTCCCAAAATGGCCGCTGCAGTAGGACAAAGTAATGCCAGACGAATACTGATTCCGGTTAATCACTGTAATAACTATATTGTAGGTGTACCCGACTTGTCTTTGGCAAGACTGATAGACGGTGTTGTGAAAGAAGTGGAAAAATATTCTTCTGGCAGCTTGTGAATTGTTTGACTGAACGGTTACACGATTTATCCTGATCTGCCTTATATTCTGCTTGCCAGCTTTTCTTTTTTATGATATAGTAATTTTCGTTAAGCGGCATGAAGCCTCTTTTAGGAGCCGAAGTTCCTGTAAAATAGAACAATAAAATATATCTGATAATGTATGTACATGAAGGCATACAATCCACACGAATGGGATTGTATGCTTTTTCGTTTACAGGAGGAATTTATCTTTATGAAAAAAACACTTTCTTTGTTGCTGGTAATTTTGATGCTCCTAAATCTGCCTGCCTGCGGCACATCTTCTGCGTCAGGCAGCACACCTGGTTCACAGGCTTCAACTGATTTATCTGGCTTGCAGGATGCAGACAGCGTATCCAACTCACAGACGGATGCTTCTCATACGCTTATCTATGGCAGCGGCGATTACACCAGAATCAATCCGGCTATGGATGAACATGGTGAAATCAATATCCTGATTTTCAATGGACTTACTGCCCATAACGGAAAAAATGAAGTGATTCCCGGACTGGCAAAAAGCTGGGAGTTTGATGAAGTTTCCTGCACTTATACCTTTCACCTGGAAAAAGGGGTAAAATGGCATGACGGAGAACCCTTTACCGCAAATGATGTGAAATTTACCATCGAGGCAATCATGAATCCGGAAAACGGATCTGAAAACAGCCCCAATTATGAGGATGTGGAAGAAATTACCGTTATTGATGAAACTACTATTTCTTTTAAGCTTTCCGCTCCCAATGTTGCTTTTCTTGATTATATGACTATGGCCATCCTGCCGGAGCATCTGCTTTCCGGAGAGGATATGCAGGAATCCGATTTTTTCCGCAATCCCATTGGCACAGGCCCTTATAAACTGGAAAGCTGGGACGTGGGACAGGCAATCAGCCTTGTTAAAAATGAGGATTATTTTAAAGGAGTGCCCAATATAGACCGGCTTATTTTTAAAATTGTTCCTGACGATAACGCAAGGGCCATGCAGATGGAGTCAGGAGAACTGAATCTGGCTCTGCTTACCCCCAAGGATGCACAGGCCTTTTCCGGAAAAGAAGGATACAACTGCTATGATATGAAAACTTCTGATTACCGGGGCATTCTTTTTAATTTCCAGAATGAATACTGGACTAAAAATAAAGACATCATTCCCGCCATCTGCTACGCCATTGACCGGCAGGCAATTATTGACGCAGTCCTTCTTGGACAGGGCGTTCCTGCCTACGGTCCGCTGCAGCGCAATATCTATAATAATGAAGCTGTTGAACATTATGATTACAATCCGGAAAAGGCAAAAGAAATTCTCGAATCTTCGGGCTGCACAATGAATTCTGACGGATTTTATGAAAGAGACGGTGAAGTAATCGGTTTTGTCATTAGTGTTGGCGCAGGAGATCAGGTACGCATTGATATTGCGCTGGCTGCTTCCCAGCAGCTCCGTCAGGTGGGGATTGACTGTAGTGTTGATATTCCTGCCCAGGTAGACTGGGGCGGACAGATGGCCTATCTGATCGGCTGGGGAAGCCCTTTTGATGCGGATGACCATACATATAAGGTATTTGGAACTAATAAAGGTGCAAATTACAGCGGCTATTCAAATCCTCTGGTGGACCAATACCTGACTGAGGCAAGGCAGTCGGACGATCCGGCTGTACGCGCCAAAGCATATGATAAATTTCAGGCAGAGCTGGCAAAAGATCCGGCTTTTGCCTTTATCTGCTATGTGGACGCCAATTATGTTGCCGCTTCTTCCATTCAGGGTATTTCACCGGATACCGTAATGGGACATCATGGAGTAGGCATTTTCTGGAATGTTGCTGAATGGGTTATTACAGATTGAACGTCAAAGCATAAAACTTTTTAGAATGGAGAAAACATGTCAGCACTACTGGATGTTAAAAATTTATCAATCAGTTTTTTTACCCCCAGAGGGGAAATACAGGCTGTAAGGGATGTAAGCTTTTCTCTGCAGCCCGGCGAAGTGCTGGCTGTTGTAGGGGAATCCGGCTGTGGAAAAAGCGTTATGTGTAAAGGCATCATGAGGCTGCTTTGTTCCTCTGCCAAAATCAAATCCGGAAGTATCTGCGTAAATGGCGCTGATATCACCGGTTATAAAGAACGGGACATGCATAAGCTGCGTGGAAAACTGTTTTCCATGATCTTTCAGGATCCCATAACCTCTTTAAATCCCACTATGACCATCGGCTCGCAAATAGCCGAAGCAATAAAAGCGCATCATCCCAAAATCTCCGGGAAAGAACTGGACAGTCGGGTAATAGAATTAATGGAGTTGGTTGGGATTGAGCATCCTGCAGAACGCAGAAAGCTGTATCCATATCATTTTTCCGGCGGCATGAGGCAGCGCAGCGTTATGGCCATTGCCCTTGCCGGAAACCCGCAAATTCTTTTTGCAGACGAGCCTACCACTTCGCTGGACGTAACCATTCAGGCCCAGCTCCTTAACCTGCTTCGCAAATTGCAGAAAAATCTGAAAACCGCCACCGTTTTTGTAACTCATGATCTGGGAGTTGCCGCACAGGTATCTGACCGGATTGCGATTATGTATGCCGGAAAAATTGTGGAAATCGGCACAACCGAAGAAATATTTCATGATCCAAGGCACCCCTACACCTGGGGGCTTATGCAGGCGCTTCCGGCCTTTTCCAAAGGCCGGGACAGGCTCCATACCATTCCCGGTATGCCGCCTGATCTTATTTCTCCCCCAAAAGGTGATGCTTTCGCCTGCCGCAATGAATATGCCCTTAAAATTGATTATGAAGAAGCGCCTCCCATGTTTCCCGTTACAGATACTCATTATGCGGCCACATGGCTTTTGGATAGACGGGCGCCGAAAATCACCTCGCCGGTTATGAAATTTTCTGAGGGTTCGTGCTGTAAGGAAGGCTTAGCTTCTCCCAAAAAGGATTTAACAATTTCCAGCCATGCACCAATTCCGGAAAATAGAAAAGTAATATTGGATGTGCAGCACCTTAGCCACACCTTTCCCCTGGGCAAAAAGCATTCGTTAAAAGCACTGGACGACGTTTCTTTTCAAATACGGGAAGGAGAAATTTTCGGTCTGGTAGGAGAATCCGGCTCCGGCAAGTCAACCCTTGCCCGCTGCATTATGAATATTTACGCTCCTCAAAGCGGAAGGATTTTCTACAAAGGCATCGATACCTGCGATAAAAAGGCTTTCCAGGCAAACAAAAAAATGCTGCAAAGGGAAAGACAGCTTATTTTTCAGGATTCCGCCTCCAGCTTAAACGGACGGATGAAGGTGTGCGATATTATTGCAGAACCCATGAAAATACAACATATCACACCGCCCCGCGAAACTTACCGGAAAGAAGCAGAATTTCAAATGCATTATGTAGGGCTTGATAAGGCTTATCTGGATCAATATCCGCCGCAGCTTTCCGGCGGCCAGCGACAGAGAGTGGCAATTGCCCGGGCCCTTTCAATGGAGCCAAAGCTGCTTGTTGCAGATGAGCCTGTAGCCTCATTGGATGTGTCCATTCAGGCACAGATTATTAATTTATTCAAACACCTCCAGGCAGAGCATGGTTTTTCCTTCCTCTTTATTTCCCATGACCTTGCAATGGTTGAATTTTTGTGCGACCGGGTGGGGGTTATGTATCAGGGAAAGCTGGTGGAAGTGGCGCCTGTAAAAGAATTATTTGAACATCCCAGACACCCCTACACAAAGGCTCTTTTGTCCGCTATTCCCACCCTTAATCCGGAAAAAGAAAGGAGAATACAGCATTGACCAGACAAAATCCTGCTATTTATTTTATCAAAAAGCTGTTCGTTTTTCTTTTCAGCGTATTGCTTCTTTCCATAATTGTTTTTTATATTTCCCGCCTGGCTCCCGGTGATCCACTGGTATCTTATTACGGGGACCGGGTTGAAAAAATGAGCCCCCAGGAACGGATATGGGCGGAAGATAAGCTGGGATTAAATCAGCCTGTTTCCATACAGTATATCCGCTGGCTTGGGAATGCTCTGCATGGAGATTTCGGCATTTCCTATAAATATAAAATGGATGTAACAGAAGTAATCAGGGGACGAATAGGCAACACCCTGCTGTTAGGCGGTATCGGATTTCTTTTCATTTTTCTGCTGGCTCTTTTTCTTGGCGTCGTGTGCGCCTTTAAGGAAGATAAATTATTAGACCGACTTATATGCAAAGCAGGTACTATTATCAGTTGTATTCCGGAGTTCTGGCTGTCTTTGGTTTTGATTTTGATTTTTGCTGTAAACTTAAAATGGCTGCCCAGCAGCGGCGCCTACACCGTAGGAAAACCAGATGATATGGGAGACCGGATTTTACATTTAATCCTGCCCTTAATCATAGTAGTGACATCCCATTTATGGTACTACGCTTACATGATACGCAACAAGCTGTTGGAAGAAGTAAGGGCAGATTACGTTCTTCTGGCCAAATCCAAGGGATTAAAAAAGGGCAGCATCATGTACAGACACTGCCTGCGGAATATTCTTCCCTCTTATTTTAGCCTTATGGCAATTTCAGTTCCCCATATTCTGGGCGGAACCTATATTGTGGAAACTGTTTTTTCCTATCCCGGAATCGGCACCCTTTCTTATGAAAGCGCCAGATACAAAGACTATAACCTTTTAATGCTGCTGTGCATCTTATCCGGCGTTTTAGTAATTTTATGTAATATGATTGCACAAGTAATAAATGAAAAAATTGATCCCCGGGTTAAAGCGGGCAAATAGGAGCAACTATGAATACGTCCTTTGAAATTATTGGAATCAAACAGGTTCCCAAAGAGGAACCTGCATTAAAAAAGAACTGGTATTATGGCAAACCTGTTTTTGCCACCGTTTTTCTTTTTCTTATTGTGGCTGGCTGTCTGGCCTGTAATCTGATTATGACGAAAGATCCCACTTACATGGATTTAAGTAATTTTAATCAGTCTCCAAACAGCGAATTTCTTTTTGGAACAGATACTATGGGGCGTGATATTTTTTCCATGATCTGGTCCGGAGGGAGAATTTCCTTATGGATTGGAATTTTTTCAACCATAATCTCTACTTTCCTTGCAATTTTGTTTGGTGCAGTAAGCGGCAGTGCCCCCCAATGGGCGGATACCCTGCTGATGCGGCTTACTGAAATCCTGCTTAGTGTGCCAAACCTTTTAATGGTCTTACTTATTCAGGCAATTTTAGGTAAAGCAAGTGTACTTAGTATTTCCTTTGTCATTGGCATCACCAGCTGGATGAGCATTGCAAAAGTGGTGCGCATAGAGGTGCGGCAGCTTTGCAGCAGCGAGTATGTGATAGCTTCCAAATGCATGGGCGGAAGTTTTTTTCATATATTATGGAACCACTTAACACCCAACTTTATATCCTCCATCATGTTTATGGTGGTTATGAACATCCGCAGCGCTATCATTGCAGAATCTACTTTAAGTTTCATGGGAATCGGACTGCCCATCGAAACCATCTCCTGGGGCAGTATGCTTTCTTTATCCGAAAAAGCCCTCCTGACCAATTCCTGGTGGATCATTTTAATTCCCGGCGGATTTCTTCTGGCAACCCTTTTGTGTATTACCAGTCTTGGAAATTACCTGCGGAGAAATGTGAATCAGAAGAATAGTAATCTGTAACTGCATTTGCAAAAGATTTATTTATGCTAAAATTAAAGGCAGATTGTCATATAGGGAGGAATGCAGATAATCCCATCTTTAATGGTAAGATTTTTGGGATGAATAATATAGCTTTCTCCTATTCTTGCGTTATATTTCTCCCTGAACCTAAGCAAAGACGAAGTAGTATAGTTCTTTCCGGACTTTACTTCTATCGGATAAATTTTATATTTCAGCTTGCTGTTATTTGACAGCAAAAAATCAATTTCCATATCATTTCTGTGCTTTTCCTCATTATAACCTGTATAAAAATACAGCTTATGCCCATTTGCAGTCAACATCTGCGCAATCATATTTTCATAAAGCATACCTTCATTCATTGAAAGCTTATCACCAAGAATCTGCTTGTATACCTCTGCCTCCAACAATTCATTCTCGTCAAATGCATGACTTACCAAAAGCCCTGTATCGCCAAAATAACATTTGACATATGTTCTTTTTTCATTAATGGAAAGCCCCACATTGGGATCACTGCATAAAAAACATTCATTTGATATCATTGAATCAGACAGCCAGAAAAACGTTTCCTCGTACTGCTGCGCATAAGAGCCCTCCTGTATTTCCTTAAAAACAACCCGTTTTTCATGCTGCGACAAAAGCCCTGGAATCTGGTCATATATGGCTAAAACTTTACTCCGGTATTGGGCATTGATTTTCATAATATCGCTGCGGTACAATTCCAGAATATCACGTTTTTCTTTATCTGCTTTAGCAAAATCCTTATGCCCCTCTATAAATAAGACGATGGGCTTGGGCATTCCCCCCACCAGCATATATTGTTTAAACAGCAGCATTGCCTTATTATGCATGGCTCTTTCCAAAGGCTCTCTTTTTTCAAAGCAGCTTTTCATATATTCTATCAGCATCTCTTCATCCAAAGCCCATGCAAACTCTTCAAAATCTAATGGATACATGCATATATGGCGCTCTTCTGATGGAATAACAATATCCTTTACATTTTCTTTAATGGAAATCAAAGAACCTGTTTCAATAAAATCATATCTTCCATCTGCAACCAGATACTTAATTGCTGCTCTTGCCTGCGGAAACATCTGTACCTCATCAAAAATAATAAGTGATTTTCTTTCCACTAATCTCACCCCATAATGTGCGGAAAGAAGCATAAAAAAAGTATCCAAATCATTCAGATATTTGAAAAAATATTCTTCAATTTCAATATCTTTTTTGGCAAAATCAATAAGAATATAGCTGTCATACTCTTTTTTTCCAAATTCTTCACATACAGTTGACTTTCCTATCCGTCTGGCACCTTCCAGCAAAACCGCCTTTGTTCCACGACACTCTTTTTTCCACTCTAATAATTTGTTATATGCTTTTCGTTTTAATACCATATCATCATTTCCTTTTCTCTGATTATATGCAGATTATAACATTAGTTTTGATTATGCGCAATATTACATATGCCATATTCTTTGATTATGCGCACTATTACAATCATGCTAGACTTTGATTATACGCACCGTTATAGCCATGTCAAACTTTGATTATACGCAATATTATATCCGTCTTAAACTTTGATTATACGCAAAAGAGCGCTTTTCTAACTTTAAATTTTAGAAAAACGCCCTCTCAACATTATTTTAAGTTTATCCAGGTTTTAATTTATCTCGAGGGCATCATTCCCACAATCCGTCCTGCGAACTCATTGAAGTTTTGTGTCTGGAGTATTACCCTGCCCGGACCGGTCAGTTTCGTTAAAAACAATCCTTCGCCGCCTAAAAAGATATTTTTTAATCCCTTCACCGTTTCTATTTCATATTTTACGGTCTTTTCAAATCCTACCACATTTCCCGTGTCAACTTTTATCACTTCACCGGGAGCCAGATTCTTTTCTACCTTATCTCCGTCAATCTCTAAAAATACCATTCCCCTTCCGTTAATATCCTGCAGGATAAATCCCTCGCCGCCAAACAGTCCTGCGGAAAACTTTTTGGTAAAAGCTACATTTAAGTTTACCGTCTCTTCCGCACAAAGGAATGCTCCTTTCTGGCAGATCAAACCGCCTGCACTCACATCAACAGGAAGGATTTCTCCCGGAACCGTAGACGCAAAAGCTACCATGCTTCCGGCACGCTCCGCCTTATAGGTTGCCATAAACAAAGATTCTCCTGAAAACATCCTGCCAATGCTCTTTCCAAAACCGCCTTTCATGTTGGAATCCATAGAAACTCCCTCTGTCATCCAGGCCATTCCTCCAGACTGAGTGTACATAGATTCTCCCGGTGCATCAAATGTTACCTCCACTGCCGGCATGGTATTACCAATTAACTTGTACTGCATATAAACTTCCTCCCTCGTAATATTATTTATACTGTAACAAAGATATTTTATACCTTTTCTGCCGGGTTTTCCACTATTGTTTTTTGATATGAAAATCAGTATAATAAATAAAGCGTGTGGCTAGATTTTTGGCCTGTGTATCGCAGGCTTTGATGAAAATGTCAGGGACATCTGCGCCCCGGTATATAATACTCTGTTAACCTGTATCTTATAATCGGCAAAAGGAGTAGCCACACGCATTTACGGAGGATAAATTCATGAATCTTGAAGATGTATGCACAAGAAATGATCTTGCTGACTTTCTTGGAATCAAGCGGGGAAAATTAACCTATATACTTTATATTCAAAAAGTCGATACCATGTACTCGACTTTTTCTATTCCTAAAAAATGCGGTGGTGAAAGAACCATCAACGCTCCCAATGATGATTTAAAACAGGTTCAAAGGAAACTGGCAGATGCTTTGTGGAACTATCAGGTGAAAATCTGGAAGGAAAATCAGATTCAGACCAATATTTCCCATGCGTTTCAAAAAAGCAAAAGCATTGTTACCAATTCCATGCGGCATGTCAGGAAACGGTATGTTTTAAATATAGACCTGAAAAACTTTTTTGACTCATTCCATTTTGGACGGGTAAGAGGTTTTTTTATGAAAAATTTCTTTTGGGGAATGACAGAAGAAGTGGCTACTGTTATTGCCCAGCTCACATGCTATAAAGGCGCCTTGCCACAGGGCCCCCCCCCACTTCTCCCATTATCACAAATATGATATGCAACATTATGGATATGCATTTATTAAGCATAGCGAAACGTTATAAACTAAATTATACCCGCTATGCGGACGATATGACCTTTTCCACCAATGACAAACATTTTATTGAACACTATGATGCTTTTTATAAGGATTTGTCCGGCGAAATCCTTCGGGCGGGGTTTCAGATTAACGAAGAAAAGACGCGCCTTCTTTATAACGACAGCCGCCAGGAAGTTACCGGACTTATCGTTAATAATAAAATCAGCATTAAGCGGGAATATTACAAAAATACACAGGCAATGGCACATAGTCTGTATACAAACGGTTTCTTTACCATCAATGGGGAAGATGGCACTATCAGCCAGCTTGAGGGACGTTTTTCCTTTATTGACCAGATAGAAAAATACAACAATTCACACGATGGAGAAAAGCACTCCGCCATATCCTTAAATCATCGTGAGAAAAAGTATCAGGAATTTTTATTCTATAAAAACTTTTGCATTAATTCCAAACCCTTAATTGTAACCGAGGGAAAAACAGATATTCTCTACATAAAAAGTGCACTGCGGAAAATGTATCTGCAATACCCCGATCTGATTGAAAAAAAGGATAACCAGTGGATTTACAACCTTTCATTTCTGCACAGGAGCAGCAAGTTAAGCTACTTTTTTGATTTTAATGTGGATGGTGCAGATACCATGCAGAATATCTATAATATGTACACAGGTTCAGGCAGAACACATATAAATTATTACAGGCATTTTCGCGAAAAATACAACCTTAACATGCATCAGCCTGTTATTTTGCTTTTTGATAATGAATTTGAAAATAAGGATAAAAGCGAAAAGCCTGTAAAGAAATTTATCGGAACCGTTAAATCTGATAAAAAAAGCAAAAAAGAGGCGCAGGAAGAAGCAGCGCAAAGAGAAAAGACTCTGCGAAAAGAACTATACCTGCATCTTATTGGCAATTTATACGTGCAGGTTGTGCCTCTTGCCCCTTCTGAAACTTCAGGAGAAATAGAGGATTTACTTGGCAAAGATATTCTTAATATGGAAATAGGCGGACGTAAATTTGACCGTACCGGAAAGGAAGACAAATCCAGTTTTTACAATAAAGATATTTTGTCAAAATATGTTCTTTCTCATTATGAAGAAATAGATTTTTCTTTATTTATTCCTTTACTTGATACATTTAGAAAAATAAGAAATGACTATTCTGCCCAGAAAAACACTTAAGGCTGGCTGAGCGGCCAGCCTTAAATTTATCAAGCATATCAGCTCAAACTTACATCATCGTATCATCCCTAAGAACCTGCGCCAGACTGATTCTGCGTACATTCCTCCAGGCAAAATAATAAGCCAGTGCAATAAATCCCAAAATAGACAACATGAAAACAGCAATCGGGGCAAATGGTGCCTCCGCCATAAACTCCTCCACTCCAAGATAACTCATCTTAAGCATATATCCCACTATAATAACCGCCAGCGGAAGCGTAATCAAAACCGGACGAAGCGCTATTGCCAATGCTTCAACACAAAACATCTTACGAATTCCTTTCGGCGTCAGCCCAACGGACATATACCTTGCAAATTCTCTCTTCCTTTGCTGCACAAACCCCAGTGTGTTGGAAAAAACATTTCCAATTCCAATCACAGCAAGCAGCATGCAAAAGCCTCCAAATATCATTTTCATTCCCTGAATCTGCTTCTTGTTATCCCTGTATTCCTGAATTCTATTTTCCACATCCAGTGTATATGTTTCTCCCATAATCTGACTAATCTGATCCTGCAATGCATTCAACTCTTCCAGCGTCACATTTTCTTCACCCAGGACGCGGATATACATATCTTCCTCCATTCCCCCTATTTGCTCCTTGATTTCTTTCCATAAGGACACCGGAATAAAATGCACCAGTTCATAATAATCAAGAGTTGCATATTCCTCTCTTAAAACCGGAACCTCCTGCGTGTAAGACAAAACAGGAATCCGGGCAGACACTTTTTCATTTATGGACTGCTCCTTAGTATTTGGCAATGCCTGGTCATCTTTCTTAAAAAGAACACTCACATCCTGTTCCCCGGCATTACATGTTTTGATATAAGGCATAAACTTAAGATGCCTGAAATCAGGATTTGTTACATCCCGAATCAGATTTCTTACGATTGCTCCGTCAAACCGGGGCGTGATGCCGATCTGCTCACAATAATCTGAAAAACTGTTATCATCCAGTATTATAATCGGAGCATTTACCAGCCAGCCATCATCCACTTTTGTTACATATTTTTCAGAGGCATGGGAAAAGCCACCCAGGGCTTTCATCTCCTCGCTGATTTCTTTCTCTGAAATAATTCTTCCTGCCATTGCTTTTTGATACACAACAGCGCTTTCCACACCGGCAAGACTTTGAATTTCTTTTCCTTTATCAAAATTATCCACTTGAACATCTTTGACTGTTACCATAATATCCCATGCATCCTGATACCTTTCAAAATAAGTCTCCCTTGTACTGATTTCTGAGGTTGCAAAAAAGCACTGCATAATTGTATAAGCCATAAATGAAAATATAAGAGAAAGGGAAGCTGTCCGCAGAGCTTTTCGCTGTGCTTTTAACGCATTGCCGGCCAGTTCTCCTTCCACCCCAAATAAAAGTGTGAGCAGATAAGAATTTTTCCTGCGCTTTAACTGCAGCTCTCCGGTATTTCTAATCGCTTCAAGAGGCGTCAGTCTGCTCAATTTCTCAGCTGGCAGCCATGCGGAAATCCATATGGTCACCATTGTAATGAAAAGCGTCAGTGCAAGAACCAGCGGATGATATCCGAAAACTGCCTTATGCCTTCCTGAAACATCATTTCCCAACATGTTTATTAACTGCGTCAGTCCCATGCTTCCTGCAATGCCAATCAAATTTCCCAGCAGAACCGGTCCGGTACAAAGTGCGGCCGCTTCCTGCAAAAGACATGTCCGAATCTGCTTTGGAGTGGCTCCGACGCTGGAAAAAATACCAAACTGATGAATCCTTGCGTTCATGGAAACTGCAAAGGAATTGTGTATAATTACAATCAATGAAAATGATGCCAGTACAGTTATCAGAATAAACATGGGAAACAGAAGTCTTGGGGCGCTGTCCCCTTCACTGCGGATTAAGTACATCGCCAAAAGTGGATAGTTTATGACCACCTTTTCCGGTGAAACTCCAATCTGTTCCGCAATACGGGGCATATCGGAAAGAACTTTTTCATAATCCTCAAAATAAATATCTGCTGTCGTTTCCCCTCTTTCCTTTTCACTTATCACCACATCTTTTACATTGGCAAAATTTTTTATGGTTTCTATATCCGCCAGAGCAAGTTCTCCAACGATCTGCCCCTGCCAGGCGCCTTCTTCCAATTCAATTCTTTCTACCTCATACTTCCATGCGTTATAAAACAGTCCCAATAATAATGATAAAAGCAATGCCGAAATAAACGCTGCAAGTTTGACTGATAAGCCCGAAGAACGATTGTTTTTTATATAACCGGATAAATAATCTTTCCACATACCCCCATCACTGTCATGCATTTTGTGACAGTGATTTCACCTCCCTTCGTTCATCACTGATGATACGCCCATCCTCAATCGTTATAATGCGTTCCGCCTCCAGGGCTACCTTTTCATCATGAGTAATCAATAAAATCGTCTGCTCCAGATTGCGGTTGGAAAGTTTCAACATATCAATGATTTCTCCGGAATTTTTCTGATCCAGATTTCCAGTGGGTTCGTCCGCCAAAAGTAATGCCGGGCGGTAAATTAATGAACGTGCAATTGCAACACGCTGCTGTTGACCGCCTGATAATTGATTTGGCAAAGCCTCAAGTCTGTCTGCAATACCAAGAGAGGTGACAATTTTCTCAAAATATTCCTGATTCGGCTTTTTCTTATCAAGTGCAAGGGGCATAAGAATATTTTTACGCACTGTAAGCGTAGGAATCAGGTTATAAAACTGATACACCAGTCCTACCTTCCTGCGCCGGAAAATTGCAGCCTGTGTCTGATTCAGTTTAGACAGGTCTGTTCCATCTATGACTACTTTTCCACTTGTGGGCTTGTCCACACTGCCCAGAATATGCAGCAGGGTGGACTTTCCTGAACCGGAGGCTCCAATAATTGCCACAAACTCTCCCCTGTTTACTTTCAAATCAATCCCGTCAATCGCCACTACCTGATTGCTGCCTGCGCCATACACCTTTCTTAATTCTTCACATTTTAAAAGCTCCATCCTGATCTCCCTTCCTGAGTGTTTACATGATTTGTCATAAGTATATTTTAGCAGGCAAAAATTACAGCTCAGTGACTGTAAATGCGGATTTCAAAAAGAGCGCCGCTGCCCGGTTTATTTCGGGCACGTATCGTCCCGTTTTGACGCTCAATCATTTCCTTCGCCAAAGATAACCCAATTCCAATACCGGACTTTCCTGCATTCCGGCCGCGATAAAACCGTTCAAAAAGATGTGGAATATCTTCCTTCGCAAAGCCTTCTCCATCATCCCATATAAGAATTTCAGTATATAATGGGTTCTGGCCGTAAAAACAATGAATTTCTCCTGCATTTCCATGTTCCATGCAGTTTTTCATCAGGTTCATAACTGCCTCCATTGTCCAGTCCGGATCAACAGTAACCACCATTTCACCCAGCTCCGGTATATCAATGGAAGTACCGGTTTCTGTAAATAATTCCCGTAAATTATCTGCTGCAAGCGTCAGCAGCGTAAAAACATCTACTTCCCTTTTCTGTAAAAGCAATGTGCCGGCATCAAGCCGCGCCAGTACAAGCAGGGCTTCCTCTAAATGGGTTAGACGTGAAAGCTGTTTTTCCATCTGTTCCAGGTGCTTACCATATGATTTTTCCTCTTCCCTCGTATGAACCACAAAATCCTGTTTCATCATTTGGATGGACAGAGAAATAGCAGTAATTGGTGTTTTAATCTGATGTGCAATATTGGACAGATTTTCGGCAAAGTCATTCTTTGCCTGCACTGCCACTTCCTTTGTCTGATAGAGAAATGTCACTGTCTTATAGATTTCATCTTCCAGTTTAGAAAAATCATCCTCTCCGGAAGTGGAAAGGATGACTGCTTTTCCCGTATTGACTTGTTCCAGATAATCCACCAAAGCCTGTATCCGCATGGCTTCCATTTTATTTCTATACAAAAAAGTAAGGAAAAAGAGAAAAACTCCTGCCAAAAAACCGATTGCTGTAAATAAAACCCTCTGATTATAATTTAAGAGCCGGCTGTCATGACGGGAAACAAGCATGGCAGAAACAGCGGCAGTAATCAGTCCGGTGGACAACACAAATCCCAAAATAACTAAAATATTTTTTCGTCCGCTCATATGGTATCCTCCATACGGTATCCCACACTCCTGACTGTTTTCAGACAGACTGGCTGGTGAAGTTTATCCCGAAGCCGCTTCATTGTAACTGTCAGGGTGTTGTCATTTACATAATTACCATTGATATCCCATATCTGCTCCAATATTTTTTCTCTGGTAACAGTCCTTCCCTTGTTTTCCATCAAATATAATAAAAGCTGATACTCTAATGCGCTTAAACTTATTTCTTCTCTATCGCTGCCCTGAAAAAAAGAATCTCCTAAGGCACCTTCCTTCATGCAGCAGTAAACCGTCCTGCGGTTTAAATCAATCATAATTTCATCACAGAATAAATACTGCCTGTCCGCATTACCGGTTCTGCGCAACAGTGCAGTAATTCGTGAATGCAGTACTTCCAGCTCAAAAGGTTTGACTACATAATCATCCGCACCATTTTGAAAACCTGAAACAATATCCGAAGAATCTCCCCGAACGGTAAGAAAAATAACCGGCAGCTCCTTCCAGTTGCTGCGAATCCACCAGCATAGGCTGTCCCCACGCCCGTCCGGCATATTCCAGTCCAATAAAACAAGCGCAGGCATATGGTTCTTTAAAGCCTGCCTGGCCTGCGCAAGCGTCGTATAGATATTCACTTTGAAATCTTTTTGTTCCAGATATTCTTTTACAGCAGATGCAATATTTGGATCATCTTCAACGTAAAATAAATCAACCACAGTTAAATTCCGCCTTTCCCTGTTATAAAGATAAATTTATAATATCCCTTATATATTATAACAGAAAAAAGTTACAGTTTAATGACTGGTCATACAGCGGTTCTATATCAAATCTTTATCCAGCAGAAAATCTATTAAACCGATATTTAAAATACCATTATCATCATACCAGCGCTTTCCAATGTCCTTCCGCACCACAATCTTCGGAAAGGAATCCCTGATAAGGGTAAAAGGACAAAGTTCGGCTTCCGCCTTTTCCTCTGTCATCATTGCATATGCTGATTGGATATAAGTCCTTTTACTGCCGGAAGTAACAACAAAATCAATTTCCTTTGGTGTACGTACCGAGTTTCCTTTTTGATTAAGCGTTCTTCCATATATGACTCCCACATCAACGGAAAACTGGCGGATGACTAATTCATTATAAATTATATTTTCCATGATATGTGTCATTTCCTGCTGCCGGAATCCAATTCGAGCATTGCGCAGACCGATATCCTCACTATAATATTTATTTGGAGAATCAAAATAGGATTTTCCCTTTACATCATAGCGTTTGCTTTCTGAAAATAGAAATGCATCCTCTAAATATCCGATATATGCACGAATTGTATTGGAAGAAGCGCCCTTTAACTGTCTGGAATTCAGAGTGTTTGCTATTTTTGCAGGATTAGTTAAAGAGCCAATAGAAGAACACAGCAAGTCCAGAATGTGCTCCAATATATCCTGGCGCTCTATTTTCTTCCGTTCTACAATATCTTTTATATAAACTTCTGTAAAAAGTGATTTTAAATAGTTCATCTTTGCCGCTTCATTGGGACGGGATAAAATAAGCGGCATTCCACCATAAAAAGCATAGTCCTCAAAGGCATCGTTTTTGTCTCCGCCTACTGCAGAATAGTACTCTGCAAAGCTGAGCGGATGAACACGAATCTCGTCGCTTCGCCCTCTAAACTGCGTCAAAATATCACTCGACAGCATCCTGGAATTACTTCCCGTTACATAAACATCCAGATTCGCCAAACTTCTAAAGTCATTTAATGCATCATAAAAAGTAATCTTTTCACCATCAGAATTATAAGGGTTGGCAACCTGATCTGACATTTGTATTTCATCCACAAAAAGATAAAATTCTTCCTGCTTATTTTCCACCAGTTCTCTTACATAAGAAGAAAGTATAAGAGGATTTCGAAACTTAATATCTTTTGCAAGATCAAGCTCAATTGTGATAATCTGTTCATTTTTCACGCCATTTTGAGTCAGATAGTCTCTATATATTTTTTTAAGAAGATAGGATTTTCCACAGCGTCGAATCCCTGTTATCACCTTAACCAAACCATCAAACCGATATGAAATTAACTGCTGCAAATAACTGTCTCTCTTTATTTCCATATAAGCCTCACTGAATATTTTCGCCTAAAAAGGCTTTTCTTTTCATTATCATACCTCAAAGAAAGGCTTTTTACAAGTTTTTATTATATTTGCTCTCATCTGCTGCTTTAGCGGCACTCAAGGCAGCCCGGGAACAACTACAGAGCTGAAATGATTTTATCTGCCTCCTTTCATATTGTGTCTGATTTTGCAGAAACAATTGGCGGAAGGCATTGCACTTTCAGGTATTAAGGGATAAGCTGATATATACAGAAACCAGCCTATCCGGCATGGAATAGCCTAAAATTATGCAAGGAGAAAAATGACAATATGAACATTCAAAAAAGCTCTCTTTATATCAAATTAATTTCAGAAATGGAAAAAGTTCTGCCATCCCGGAAACCCTCCGTTGACGGGGCTGTCAGCCAGTTGACAGCACTGAAAGGCGAGCACGTTTCTTTTCAGATTGCATACTTTGGAGATGTGGAAAGAAAACAGACAGGAACCGTTCAGGCAGATGCTCCTGCCGGAATACATGTAAACATTAAAAAAGTAGGATTGGTGCCTTGTGCTTATCCATGCCATCGGGAACAGGATCCAGGATATCTGATAACAGAACCGGGCATGTATCCGGATATTCTGGAAGATATTACGGAATCGGGCTTCCCCATCATTTCCGGCCAATGGCGAAGCCTCTGGATTGAGATTGAAACATCAGAAGATACAGCTACCGGCATTTACCCGATAAACATAACATTAGAAAGCAAAGCCCATGTGGAAAGAATGAAATCCTTATCCGCAACAGTAAATGTAACAATTGAAATATTAGACGCAAAACTCCCCGAGCTGCCGATTTTGCACACGGAATGGTTACATTGTGACTGTCTGGCAACATATTATGGTACGGAAGTTTTCAGTGAAACCCACTGGGAAACTCTGGAGAATTTTGTACATCATGCAGTAAAAAGGGGCTGTAATATGCTGCTTACACCTGTGTTCACTCCCCCGCTTGACACAGCCGTAAATGGAGAACGCCTTACAGTACAGCTGGTGGATGTAATTGTAAAGGAACAAAACTACGAATTTGGTTATGATAAATTTGAACGCTGGATACGTATGTGCAGACGATGCGGAATAAAATACTTTGAGATTTCACATTTATTCAGTCAATGGGGCGCTAAAGCCGCACCCAAAATCATTGGAAAAATAAATGGAGAAAGTCACAGGCTTTTTGGATGGGAAACCAATGCCGCCAGTAAAGAATACAGCAGTTTTTTATGCGCTTTTCTTTCTTCTTTTACAAAAGAACTTGAAAAACTCGGCATTGAAAAGCAGTGTTATTTCCACATATCGGATGAACCCACAGAAAAACATTTAGAGTCTTACACATATGCAAAAAATCTGGTAAAAAAATATCTGTCGGAATATCATATTATAGATGCGCTTTCTGAGTACAGCTTCTATGAACAGGGAGTTGTGGAAGAACCTGTTTGTGCCAGCGATCATATTGAGCCATTCCTGAAAAACCGTCCTGCCAGACTATGGATTTATTACTGCACAGGCCAGCATCTGGAAGTTTCCAATCGTTTTATAGCGCTTCCGGGATTCCGCACCAGAATACTGGGCATTCAGCTTTATAAATATGCAATCAACGGTTTTCTACATTGGGGCTATAATTTTTATAACAGCGAATTTTCCCTATATCCTATTGATCCTTATCGGTGTACTGATGCAGACGGAGCCTTTCCATCAGGTGATCCCTTTCTGGTATATCCCGGAAAAGATAAGAAACCGGTGGATTCCATCCGCTCTATGCTGATGGAGCGGGCAATGTCGGATCTCCAGGCAATGTATTATCTGGAAAAGCTGACTGACAGGGAAACCGTAATAAAATGTCTGAATGAAGAGGAAGAAGGCGAAATTACTTTCCGTACTTATCCACAAAACGCATCCTATCTTGTGGATGTCCGAAGTAGAATCAACGCTGCCATCAAAACAATTGTTTCAGGGCAGACTTAAAAATTTGCATATTTTTCCGGACAATCACATCGGGTTATACCTCCATTTAATAAAGAATGGCTGCATAACCCGATTTTTAATGTTTTAAGCACATCCTCAACTAAAGAGGAATTCCGTTTTACTGTGAAAACTCCTCATTCATTACTTCACCAGCCAGATTGTCCAGCGCTGATTCCGAAATTCTTCTTGAAGTGTCAGTAATACATCCTTTAAACGTTTGATCATACCGTGAAAAAGACATATTAACAATTTCTCCATTTTCGCCAATAACATTTACTGCAATATCCGGATCGTTTCCGGAATATCCCTGACAGTTGTATTCTACCCTGTCTACCGGACTGTTCATCAGCTTACATTCTTCCACTTTCTTTCTGGCAAGCTCCGCATATATACCATAATCTTTTTCCAGCGAAGCGTCGTAGCCAAGAGGAACACTTACATCCAGCTGCCTGCCATAACAAATATTAAAAAGTTCTCCCGTCACAGCATCTATCATGTATGTCCATCTTGTACTCTCAGGCGTCTGCTCTTTCTCAAACAAAACATCTCCTGACCAGAAAGCACGTGGGAAAGTCTCGGTTCCCGGATAATACATCATATATACATAGGCACCTTCCAAATCCAGCCCATATATATTGCTCAGATACTGTGCGCCCATCCCTGCTGCCTCTTCCATTGTTAAATCCATGTCCGTGGGGGTTCCAGTATTGAAGCTGTCCATACTTACATGATAATTTACTTCTGTATTGCCCTCTTCCTTTGTTTCAGTCTCCGGCAATGTTACTGCCATAGAGTCCGGCACCTGATAGCTGGTAGGAATTGTCTCCACCTGCCCGGCCTTTGCCGACACAGCCGCCTCCGCTGCTGAATTAAAAAAGATAGTGCCTGCTCCAATCATGGCGCATGTCAGTGCTGTTAAAATTAAAATGCTTCTTCGTTTCATAGTGAATCTCCTTCCAAAATGTTTTTGATAAATACACTATAAAATCATCCTGTATCAAAAAAATATCGGAATTGTTATGAACCTGTAAAACTTTCTTTTTTATCCTTTGGGAAATGTAGTCTCACTGTAGTTCCTTTTCCATGTTCAGAAACAAATGTCAGTTCTCCGTGATGAAGCTGCATGATTTTTTCACAAATAGAAAGTCCAAGCCCTGCCCCGCCAGCGGCGCGGCTGCGCGCTTTGTCCACACGGTAAAAGGCTTCCTTGATATGAGAAATCTGATCCGGTTCCATGCCAATGCCATGATCCTCCACTTCAACTACAACTCCGGCTTCCTTAAGATAAGCCGAAACACATATTTCTCCTTCCGGCAAACTGGCCTTTATTGCGTTGTCAATCAGATTATTGAGCACAATTAAAAGCTGTTCTCTATCTCCCCTGATTAGAAGATTTTGAGATTTATCATAAAATAAATGAATTTTCTTTTCCGCCGCCTTCACATGCATCACCTTTTCAGAGAGTTCAAAAAGTTCGGCCGCCATACAGTCCTCTTCCTCCAATTTATCACCTCTAAGAAGTGCAATATTAAGAAGCTGATAAGCCATGTTCTGAAGCCTGGTACACTCTGACATAATAAACTGAGTGCATTCATATCTTTCTTCTTCTGATATGTGCGTCCTCTGAATATACTCCGCATATCCGTAAATTGCTGTTAACGGAATTCGCAGCTCATGAGAAAAATTGTCAATAAACTGCTGTTTTTGCTCTGCAATCTCCTGAAGATGCTGAATTTGAGTTTCCACCTGCCCTGCCATAAGATTAAAATTATGGGCTACTTTTGCAATTTCATCTTTTCCCTGAACCAGAATCCTGCTTTCATAATTTCCCTTTGCAATCTTCGTAGATGCACTGGAAATCTGCCTTAACGGGCGAAAAATAATATTCAGAAAATGAAAAAGAAAAAAAGCCATAACAAGCATCATCACAGTCCCCAATGCGAAAAGAATATTTTTCGTATGGCGCCACGACGAAACAGCCTCTTCCAGATTTCCGACATACATGAGTCCATAATCCTGCCAGGGAGCCGGAAAACTGCCATAAACACAAAGCATCGGAACAGTTTCATTTTTCATAAATACGATTCGCTCCTGCATGTAATCCGTATCCGGCGGAAAATCCTTGTTTTCTTCTGGCATGAAGGAAGAACTTTTATAAATCCACCTGCCGGAAAAAGACACTGCCAGAGAGCTTCCTTTTCCCTGCAGGTAGCGTGAGTAAGCGCTCATCAATTGATCCATGCATTCCTCCACATGATTCCCCCGCTGTTCCAAAGCCTGCATATCCCCAATCAAAGAGGCTGCAATCACATAATGCTCCGCAAGATACTTATCCCTGGCCGTGGAAAGTTTGTCATTTAAAATAATCACTGAAACAATCAGGAGCATGGAATTGAGAAGTATCAGAAAAAGAATCAGCATAACAAAAAAAGTTCTCTTTTTCATTCCTATACCTCCAGACGATATCCAAGCTTGTACACTGTCTTAATATAATTTTCCAAATGCAGTTTATGGCGCAGCCTTTGTATATGAACATCCACAGTACGAGTGCCTCCCTCAAAATCATATCCCCATACCATATCCAGCAGCTTTTCTCTGGAAAGAGCAATGTTCCGGTTTCTAATTAATACCTCCAAAAGTTCATACTCTTTCGGCGTGCATTCTATCTCTGTCCCTTTTAAGAAGATCTGATGTCCGTCAAAATCACACTGCATATCCCCAAGTGTGAACTTTGTTTCAACTTTCTTCGTCCGCCGCAGCACTGCTTCCACTCTTGCTGCCAGCTCCAGCATCTGGAAAGGCTTGGTCAAATAATCATCTGCTCCCATAGCCAGGCCTTTCAGCTTATCGGTTAATTCACTCTTTGCTGTCAGAAAAATGGTCGGCGTTCCCAAGGCTCTTTCAAACACCTGGTACCCGTCCATTCCCGGCAGCATAATATCCAGCACAAGTAAATCAAACTTTCCATTTTCAAGAAAATCAATTGCAGATAATCCGTCAAAAGCCTGCGTACAATGATGTCCTGTAAGGTTTAAATTCCTGCGTATCAATTCATTAATGGAAATCTCATCCTCCACAATTAATATTTCAGCCAATTTTTCCACTCCTTTTTAAGATAATAAAAATTATACCTTAAAAATGTTTCCAAATTGTAAAATATTAAAAATATTTTTGGTCGTGTAAGACAAAGAAGCAAGCAGCCGAAAATAAGAGATAGCCTGCCAGCACTACACTATTCCGAACCAAAGAAACCAAAGATCAAAAGGCAAACATTATGGAAATGTGCATAGCAGGCCATATTGATTGACAATCACAAAGCTATTCCAGTATATTTAGTTCATAAAACAGGCAAAAGCGCAGATGTGCAGGTGAATAGACATGAAAAATATCCATAGCATTGAATTTTATACTGGAAGCAAGGAAGAATTGCTTCCCGATTTTGAAAAAGATTTTCCCTATATCGCTTCGAGGGCAGAACTTGACAAGTATATAGGACGTTTCGTGCCGTGGCACTGGCATAAGACGGTGGAACTTTTTTATATGGAAAGCGACAGCATTGAATATGATACGCCGGGAGGAAAACTATTGTTTCCGGCCGGCAGCGGCGGCATGGTAAATTCCAATGTACTCCATATGACAAAAGTAATATCACAGAGAGAACAGAATATACAACTGCTTCATATTTTTGATGTTTCCCTGCTTGCCGGGGAACAGGGAAGCAGGATTGAACAAAAATATATTGCGCCTGTTATAACTGCCCCGCAGATTGAGGTAATCCCGCTTTTTCCGGGCAATGCAGCAGAAGAAAGAATTTTGAATCTTATTGCCGCATCATTTCGTTTGTCCAGCGATGAATTTGGGTATGAAATAAAATTGCGGGAAGCCCTGACGGAAATATGGCTAATGCTTTTTGATCTGTCCCGCCCTGTGCGTGAAAAGAAAGGCGAACATAACAAAAGAAACGATAAAATAAAGCTGATGATGATATACATTCATGAGCATTACGGGGAGAAAATTTCTATCCCGGAACTTGCGGCAGCAGCATACCTGAGCGAAAGGGAATGTTATAGGGTATTCCATGACTGCCTGCATATGACACCTGTAGAGTATATAAAGGCTTACCGTCTGCAAGCCGCCTGCCAGATGTTGGCAAATGGGCAGGAATCTGTTACAGCTATCAGCCACGACTGTGGTTTGGGGAGCAGCAGTTATTTTGGAAAAGTTTTTCGGGAATATGCACATTGTTCACCAACTGAATATCGGAGGAAATGGCAGAATAGTGATAGATAAGGGCAGAAATGAAATATTTTTTCCACACCCGCTGCACTATAATGATACCTGTAAAGTAAATCAGCTATTTACAGGAGGTGAGTGCAAAATGCTAAAACTGAACATTCTGGACATGAAAAATTTTTTAGATACGGTCAATGCCTGTACAGGCAAAGTAAATATGCTCTGCCCGGACGGCAAAAAACAGAACATTAACGGGGAAGCAAAGGTACAGGACAGTTTGTGGCGACAGTACCGCCAAAACAAAAACTGCCTGCAGCTTGTTTTAGAAATCCTTAATCCAACGGACTATATGAGCATTGTTTCATACTATGCCGGGGATTGCTGATCTGTTCTATTTATACTTTGCTTCCGGGCGTTGTGGGAAACAATTTTCGTTAAGGGAGAGATATTATGTATTACGAAGCAAGTGATTTTTTGGAAACTGCGGACAGCGATACGTTAAAGCGGATCGCCCGCACAAGGGAATTGACAAGAGAATATTATTTTTCTGATTATGAAGATACAAAGAAAAGGACTGTCATTCTCCATAAGTTGTTAGGAGGAATAGGGGAAAATGTGACAATCGACACGCCTTTTCATTGCGACTATGGAAAAAATATTTTTTTGGGAAATGATGTGATAATCAATATGAATTGTACCTTTGTGGATAACAAAACTATCCGAATTGGTGACAGGGTTTTGATTGCGTCAAATGTTCAGATTTATACATCTTCACACCCTGTTTTACCACAGGAAAGGCTTGTGCCGGATTGGAGGGAACGCCAGACAACATTTTTTAGAACCTATGCACGTCCGATAGAGATAAAGAATAATGTCTGGATTGGCGGCGGCTGTATTCTTCTGCCAGGAGTTACCATAGGAGAAAACAGCGTGATAGGGGCTGGAAGTGTTGTAAACCGTCCTATCCCACCTAATTGTGTTGCAGTAGGGAATCCATGCAGGGTGATACGTTATTTTGATACAAACAGAGGAAGTAATTAGTTGATAATGGCCGCAATGAAAACGTAGTGGGATAGATACGGAGCAGATCAAAAGATTAGTATAAAATCAGCAGGAGGTAAACATTATAAGCGACAATTAACCAACAAACCCGGAAGGGAGCATGAAAGCTCCACTTGCCGGGTTTGTTTGCATATATGAGAAAGAGATATAGGAAACAATTTACTCTATGCTTCCTGCTTAATCAGAAGAATCTTTCTGTTATCTCTATGCTGGTAACAGTGGAGAATATCAAAAAAACAGGATAGTAATATATTATGTCGGTAAATTTATATTTGCTTGGTAGAGAGTACGATAAAATGTTAAAAAAAAGGAGGGTTATTATGTTAAGACAATTACAAAAACTTGGAAAAGCTATGCAGCTGCCGGTTGCTGTTCTGCCAATCTGTGGAATTTTGATGGGCTTGGGTTATGCTTTGGCTCCCGGCGTTATGGGTGTCCCGGACGCACCTACCAGTGGTATTGCCTACTTGATCGGTTTCTTTTTGATTAAGGCTGGCGGCGCCATTATTGACAACATGCCGATTTTATTTGCTGTCAGTGTAGGTGTTGGTTTGTCTCAGGACGGAGATGGTGTTGGAGGGATGGCAGGGCTTGTTTCATGGCTGATGATGACAGGTCTGCTCAATCCGGCTGTAGTAGTGAATATTGCCCCCTCTATGTGTGTGGCAGGTTCTGTCAACGAGGTGGCATTCAGTAAGATTGCCAATCCTTTTATCGGTATTCTCGCAGGTGTGATTGGCGCTATATGCTACAATAAGTTTAAAAATACGAAACTGCCTGACTTCCTTTCGTTCTTTTCCGGAAAACGCTGTGTTGCAATTATCACAGGTATGGTGTCTATCCTGGTCTCTGCTGTCATGCTTTTTGCGTGGCCGGTTGTTTTTAGTGCGTTGGTATCTTTGGGCAATGGCATTTTAAAATTAGATGTCGTAGGGGTAGGGATTTATACCTTCCTTAACCGTTTGCTCATTTCTTTTGGATTGCATCATGCGCTGAATAATGTGTTCTGGTTTGACACCATCGGTATCGGTGATTTAACGGCTTACTGGGCTGGTTTGACCGAAGGCGGCGTTATGGCGAACGGAAATACTGTCAATTGGTCCGTCGGCATGTATATGTCAGGTTTCTTCCCCTGCATGATGTTCGGTGTGCTTGGCGGCGCTCTTGCCATTGTTAAAAATGCGAAACCCAATAAGCGCAAAGTTACAATGGGTATTATGCTTTCGGCTGCTCTTTCTGCCTTTATGTGCGGTGTTACGGAGCCTTTTGAATTTGCATTTATGTTTCTGGCATTTCCTCTATACATAGCTTATGCACTGCTATGTGGTATTTTCGCTTCCATTACCGTTGCTTTAGGCTTCAGAGCTGGTTTCTGCTTCTCAGCCGGCGCTACCGATTTGGTATTCTCTTCCTTTTTGCCTGCTGCAAACAAAACATGGCTGATTATCCCTTTGGGAATTGCTGCTTTCGTAGTATTCTTTCTGGTCTTTAATTTTGCCATCCCAAAATGGGATTTGAAAACGCCAGGGCGTGAAGATGATCAGGAGGGCGAAACGAAAATAGAACTTGCGAACAATGACTTTACTGCAATGGCACAAATTATTCTGGAAGGTTTGGGAGGCAAAGAAAATCTGGCCAGTCTGGATTATTGTATTACCCGCGTTCGTACAGAAGTGAAGGATCCTCTGCTGGTAAATGAAGGCAAGATTAAGTCTTCCGGCGCCGCAGGTATTTTCCGTCCGAATAAGACTATCGTTCAGGTCATCATTGGTCCTAAAGTTCAGTTCGTCTATGACGAAATTAAAAAGATGGTATAAAAACGCGAGCAACTATCCCTGCTATGCAGAGGATTTGCTATAAATATTTCATTATAAAAAGGCTGGCTTCTGCGTTAAGCCAGCCTTACCCCTTTTAAGCAGGGAAGCAAGTAAACATAATCAATCATTATTGTTACTGTACAAAATGAGTGTATCGCACCATTGATATAACACGAAGATGAACAGATATGAAAAATATCCATAGCATTGAATTTTATACTGGAAGCAAGGAAGAATTGCTTCCCAATTTTGAAAAAAATTTTCCCTATATCGCTTCGAGGGCAGAACTTGACAAGTATATAGGACGTTTCGTGCCGTGGTACTGGCACAGGGCAGTGGAACTTTTTTACATGGAAAGCGGCTGCCTTGAATATAATACGCCGGGAGGAAAACTATTGTTTCCGGCCGGCAGCGGCGGCATGGTAAATTCCAACGTACTCCATATGACAAAGGCAATATCACAGGTGGAAAAAACGGTATCGCTGGTTCACATTTTCAATGTTTCCCTGCTTGCCGGGGAACAGGGAAGCAGGATTGAACAAAAATATATTGCGCCTGTTATAACTGCCCCCCAGATTGAGATAATCCCGCTTTTTCCGGGCAATGCAGCAGAAGAAAGGATTTTGAATCTTATTGCCGCATCATTTCGTTTGTCCAGCGATGAATTTGGGTATGAAATAAAACTGCGGGAAGCCCTGATGGAAATATGGCTAATGCTTTTTGAACTGTCCCGCCCTGTGCGTGAAAAGAAAGACCAACATAACAAAAGCAACGATAAATTAAAGTTAATGATGATATACATTCATGAGCATTACGGGGAGAAAATCTCTGTCCCGAAGCTGGCGGCAGCAGCATACCTAAACGAAAGGGAGTGTTATAGAGCATTTCGAGATTGTCTGCACATGACACCCGTAGAGTATATAAAGGCTTACCGTCTGCAAGCCGCCTGCCAGATGTTGGCAAATGGGCAGGAATCTGTTACAGCTATCAGCCACGACTGTGGTTTGGGGAGCAGCAGTTATTTTGGAAAAGTTTTTCGGGAATATGCACATTGTTCACCAACTGAATATCGGAGGAAATGGCAGAATTGAAAAATTTTCCGACCTGATAACCGTAGTCAGCCAATTCCTTTTTATATTTCAGAAAAGAATGAGCAATTGGTATCCTGGAAAACAGTATGCTGCCTCCTGTATGTATCATTGTCCTTCCGGTTTAGCTCCTGATCTGTCTGCGCCAGTTTTTTCTCCAGCTCCCGGGTTTTCTTCTCATCACCGAATGCTGACTTTATCTGCCACTCAAGCTCCTGCTTTTTCTCTTTTAGTTTCCGGATTTCCTGATCCACCTTATCTGTATTGCCTGCACAAATTTTTTCCTGCTTTCCCTTCTCTTCCCTTGCCTTTTCCGCCCTTTCAGCGGCCTGTTTTTCCTTCACCATCTCTGCATAATAGTTCCCGGAATGAGCGTAGTTTCCATTAATATTCATTGCCATAAACATGTTCCTCCTTCAATCTTTTTAAGATAAGCCTCTAAAACAACTTTCTTTTTCTTCTTTCGGCCGTAGGAAGCAGCAGATTAATCCATTTGCTGTGGGCTGCTTTCCGGATGCTGTGGAATGATCAACAGCACCTGAAGGACAAATACCCCTCCCCGTGTCTCTATATTCATGGCACCGCCATATTTTTCGGCTGCCAATTTTACATTTGACAGACCTGTCCCTTTTCTGAATGTACCTTTTTCCTGAAAGCCGTTCTCTATTTCCATCATCAGGAAATCTCCCTGGATACGCCCTGATACCTGAATATATTTATCTGCGCCGGCATCCATACTTTTACATGCATGGATTGCATTATCCAATGCATTTGACAGAATAATACAGATATCAATATCCCGTAAACCGCAGGGATATGGAAGAAGAAGGGAACATCTGACATCTGCCCCCAAGTTTTTTGCTATCCCCAGTTTGTTTCCCACCAGAATATCCACTACCGGATTATTGGTGCTGCAGGGGAAAGAAAGTTCTTCCGCGATATCTTCCATGTCCCGAATATAATCCAGCGCTGCTTTTGTCTTACCTTTCTGCAAAAGCTCTTTTACCACAGCAATGTGGTTTTTAATATCGTGACGAAACGACTTTGTTTTTTCATAACGGGACTTTGCTTCCTCCACATACTGATTCAGAGAATGCTCTTCCTGTTCTAACAGTGATAATTCTGTGCTGAGACGAAAACTCTGCAATAGCTTCTTATATGTGAACAAAATACAGAAGAGGCTTGCAATTCCCAGAAAATACATGGCAAACATCTGCCAGTGATTGAACAGATACCCCGCAGGTTCCTCGCTTTCCACAATCTCAATGCTGTACTCAAGGGCATTCATGTATTCGCTCATAATAAATATCATCAAAATCGGAATAAAAGTCAGAAACATATACTGCATTTCTGCTGTAGTACGAAAAGGAGAAAGGGCATCCCCGGAAAAATACCGGTACACAATATAATAACATACCCCTGTCAGAAGCAGCGATGCGATCTCACTGCCCAACATAAATACAACACCTGACATTCGAAAGCGGGAAGCATGTATCAGCAGATACAGCATACTGGACAGCTCCTTTATAACCCCATAGCTAAGCAGCATAATCTCAACCACCAAAGCAGCATATAAAAGAGAAGATTTAAAATCTGCGTGGCAGGCCAGCATCCCGCCTGCTGTAAGCAAAAAGACAAGAATCCCGAATCCGATGATTGTTCCCGCCGGAACAAAATGAATAATCGTAACCGCACATACTGTAAACAGGAAGTATAAGGGGAGGCATACTTTCTTTTTTAAAATTCGGGCAAAAAAATAAAACTGAAAAAGCATTTCAGCGCTTCCCATGATATATACACTAAAAAAATCCAAATACTCAGTCATTTTACTTCTCCATATGCAAAACCTCTTACCTGTTTTTCATATACTGCAAAACAACGTTGGAAAACTCCCTGCTCCGCAGTCGTGATACGGGAACCTCCCTGTGATTATCCATATATGCAATTCCATTCTTATAGCCTTTTAAATGTTTCAAATTAATGAGATAACTCCTGTGGCATCGGAAAAAATGGTGTTCCAGTTTCCTTTCCAGATTTTCAATCCGTTCATAATAATCAATCACTTCACCTGACACCAGATTCAGATATATTTTCCGGTCTATGATTTCACAGAACACAATCTCATCTTTTCGGATAATGCGGCTTTCATATCCCTTCTGTACAAGCAGGCTGTCTTCGGCGGCACTGCGCATGGAAGCAAAACACCGCTCCATTGTTTTCTCAAACTGTTTCTCTTCTACCGGCTTAACCAGATAATCATAAGCCTGCACTTCAAAGGACTGAAACACCATCTCTTTCAGCACCGTAATAAAAATCAGGAATCCCTGAAATTTATCCGCCCGAAGTTTTCTTGCTGTTTCCATGCCGTCAATATCCTTCATCTGGATGTCCAAAAACAGGATATCAATCTGTCCGCTGTAGTTTAGCAGTTCTTCGCCGCTGGAAAATGTCCGCAGACTGATCTCTCTGTTCTTTTTACGAAAAAAGCTGGAAACCATAGCTTTTATACTATCTGACATATATGTTTCATCATCACAGATTGCAATATGGATCAATGTACCATCACCTCATTATCAAGACAGATATTTTATTATAGTCTGTCTGAAACACTAAGACAATTTCATTGCAGTAAAACAGTTTCCAAATGCTGTGGAATGTTTCAAGTAATATCCTGTTTCTGATATACCTTTACTGCAATCCTGTATGAAATAAAAAACCAGACAGCAGAAATTGCAAGTACAATATTGAAAGTAAGAAGGATATGTTCCTTCACCGGAAAAATCAGGTTGGTAAGAAGAACAAACCCGGCAATAATCCCTGTTCCAGCCATAAAAGACATCATAAAGACGATCTGGGATTTTTCCGGATCAAATAAATACGCACATGGCAGGCTGATGCCCCCTGCCAGGAGACATGCGCTTATTCCAATCGTTCCATACAGACATAAAGAGTCAAATGTTACATCCCCGCCGAAGCAGAAAAAGATGAGACAGGGAACAAGAGCTGTCAACATACCCGTTAAGGCAAGCAGAATATAAAATAAAAACTTTTCACCTATAATCTGGTTTCTTGATACCGGCATAGTAATAACATTTTTATTCCATTTGGAAGCTGCGTCGCTGGTAATACTGATAAAGGCTGCTGTTGTGGAGACAACCGGAGCTAAAACCAAAAGTGCGCTGCTTTCCAGCAAGAATGACAGTCCAAAGCCTAAAACAATCAGGCTGACTACAGTTACAAGGATATTGCTCCTGGCAATATAAAGATCTTTCACCAAAACACCTTTCATCGCTTTCCCTCCCCTTTTACATAAAGCAGCATAATTTCATCAATGGTTGCAGGAACAATCATGGCCTTCGGATATTTCTTCTGCATTCTCTCCCTGTCTGAAACCAGAGCCTGCCATTCATAATCCATTTTACGATATGCAATTAATTCGGATTTATCCAGCGCCTCAAATTGCGCTGCGCCGCACTTGATGATACCATACTGCTCGGTCAGCTCATCTTTGGGCATCTCAAAAACCACTTTCCCTTCATGAATAAATACAATATAATCGGCAATTTTTTCCAAATCACTGGTAATATGGGAAGATACCAGTATGGAATGCTCCTCATCCTGCACAAAATCCAGAAGCATATCCAGAATATCATCCCGAACCACCGGATCCAGGCCGCTGGTAGCTTCGTCCAGAATCAACAGTTTTGAATGATGGGAAAGTGCAGCAGAAATGGCCAGCTTCATTTTCATTCCTTTTGAAAATTGCTTGATCTGCTTATCCTGCGGCAGGGAAAACTGTTTTAACAGGTCAAAGTAAATCTTTTCATCCCAGGAACTGTAAATATTTTTCATTACCCGATTCAGCTTCCGTGGAGAAAGAATTTCTGGATAATTGCTTCCATCGAACACCACACCGATCTGCTCTTTGATATCCCCGTCCAGTTCTTCTCTGTCTAAAACTGAAACAACACCATCTTCCTTTTGAACCAGCCCCAATGCAGCATTAATGGTTGTACTTTTTCCCGCACCGTTTTCTCCGATCAGTCCAACAATAGAACCACTTGGAACGGTAAATGAAATATGGTCCAAAACAAAATCGGGATAAGTTTTGGTAAGTCCTGATATTTCCAAAGCATTTTTCATCGTCAGTCCTCCTCGTATAATAGTGTCAGTAAACCGGTCAGTTTATCAAGGGGTATTCCGCTTGTACGGGCTATTTCTATCGCTTCACTAAAACATGCTTCTATCTTTTTCTGCTGCTCCTCCAAATAGAAATCCTGATTCTGGGCGGATACATAGCATCCTTTTCCTGCAGTTGTTTCAATAAAGTCATCTGCCTGCAGAATATCATATGCCTTTTGCACAGTCAGAACGCTGATCTGCAGCGATTTTGCAAGGGAACGGATAGAGGGAAGCGCTTCTCCGGCTTTTAACTCGCCACTCATAATCTGCGCTTTCATCTGAGACACAATCTGCTCATACAGAGGCCGATTTGCCTTGTTACTTACAACAATCTCCAAACCGTCACCGCCTTTCTGTTTTACTGTATTGTATTAACAAGTACAGTATAATACACAGTGATGCAGTTGTCAAGATATGTGTGCTGGTGACTCACACAAATCAGTTTTCAGATTTCCATACAGGAACTGACAAACGTGTTTTTTCAATACCAAATATCACAATGGTTTTTATGTCCCTGTACAGCATTGTGAACGGTATCTGCGTATTCCATTTTGTGGTGTTATTATTCATAATCTTTAAAAAAATATATTGACAACAAAGTTATACAGCCGTATAATGCGTTATACCAATGTATAACTGGAGGTAATATAGGTTGAAAAATTTAGGTGAAGCAGAATTGGAAATTATGCAGGTGATTTGGGAAGCCGGAACTCCTGTAACGTCTAACTATATTTTAAAAGCGTTACAAGGGAGCAGAAAATGGCAGCTTTCCACTTTAATGACTTCATTGTCACGTTTGTCCACGAAAGGTTTTGTGAGTTGCGACCGTTCTACAGGTAATAACCTATATACGTCAATTATTTCCGAAGATGAATATAAAACGAAAGAAAGCAAACATTTTCTGGAAAAGCTGTATCATAATTCCATACAGAACATGGTAACAACTTTGTATAGCAACAAAGCAATCAGAGACAGTGATATTGAAGAATTGAGAAAATTTTTAGATACATTCGAGGATGAGCCAAAATGAGAAACCTGTTTTTAATATTTTTTGAAATATCCGTGTCGGCAAGTGTCGTAATCCTTCTTTTACTGATACTTGCGCCACTGCTAAACAGGCGATATGCAGCAAAATGGAATTATTATATCTGGATTATGCTTGCATTGCGTTTGATTATTCCTTTTCGTTTTGACTTGTCATTTCCCAGGATAGAAATAGCGATACCAGAACAAATGACAACGCCTGTCACGGTCAATACGGAAGCGGTTGTTCCAATCGTTTTGCAAACGGAGCAGAACATAGCAAAAGTAACTTTATTAGATATAATATTCGTTGTCTGGTTCGTTGTTTGCATCGGATTTTTGTCCGTACATATTTCCTGTTTTCTGTTTTATAAATGGCGTGTCGTCAAAAATGGGACATATATGAAGGATAGTTCTATTTTAATGCTGTTGTTTCAATGCAAAAGAGAGTTAAAAATCAAACAGCGAATTGCTTTAATAAAGTCTCCCAATGTAGAAAGCCCAATGATTATCGGCTTTTTCAAACCAGTGTTAGCGATACCAGACAACGAGTATAGAGCGGAGGAAATATATTTTATTTTAAAGCATGAACTGGTGCATCTAAAGCGACAGGATACTTATATCAAATTTCTCTTTGTGACCGCTAATGCGTTACATTGGTTTAATCCGGTTATTTATATAATGCGAAAAGAAGCAGCTATTGACATGGAATTATCTTGTGATGAAAAGGTAATACAGGGGACACCGTACTCCGTCCGTAAGGCATATACAGAAACCTTGTTTTCAACGCTCCGCAGACAATATAAAAAGACAAGCTCTTTATCTACTCAATTTTACGGAGATAAACAAATTATGAAAAAGCGATTTAAAAATATTTTAACAAAATCTAAAAAGAAAAGCGGTTTACTCATTCTAATTTGTGTTGTTGCGCTAACTTCTTTTTCGGGTATGGTAACAGGCTGTTCTGTTAAAGAATCGAACACCCCGGAAATCCAAACAGAAGATTTGCAAAAAGATTCTGCTGATTATACAACGATTGACGCTTCAACAGAACCGCAGCAAGATGATGTTTTGGATATTGAAAACACTTTATCAGCGGATGGACAGGAAATCAAAAATATTGCGGAAGAATTTTCAACAGCGTATTTCAGTGGCGATGTAAACGCGATTCAAACTTATTTGACAGTTCCCTATGAGTGGGATATGGATGTTTATACGGGAACAGGGATAATAGGGGAAATTAAATTAAAAGGATTGGCAAGTGTCGGGGAGGAAGAAGTTGGAATGATAAAGGTTATTTCCTGCGAATACAAAGACAATGATTCCGAATCATTGCAATACTTGACATTGGAGTTCATCAAACAGGAAGATGGATGGAAAATACAGTTTTATGGTATTGAAGGATAGCTTATCAGCAGTCAACAAGCAACAGCCTAAAGTGCTGCCGTCCTCTCCCGTCTGCCCTTCTGGAACGGGAAATGGACTACCTGTCTTTTTTCAAGCATGTTCCTCAGCATGAAATCGGCAAACGGTACGGGTATTGCTGCAGCTCTGCCAGCTGCCATATCCGAAAGGCGTTAGGACAGCTTTACAAGGAAATGAAGGGCATAAAGCACAAGGAATAATAAACTCTTCTCCCCTATGAAACAATCGTAAAGGCTACCAGCGGGGAGTCGGAAGCGGTCAACACCGTTTTGCTGTATTAAGAAATTTCTACACGATCTTTGTAATAATTCCTACTATCTAAAAAATAATATGTACTCTTTTATCTTCAATAAGCTGTGCAAATAATTCATTGTCGACTAATTCCGTAACTAATATGATTGAATGATCATCCTGCTCTTTGCTATAAGTAATCTTGCGCACATCTTTTCTATAATCGCCAAGTCTATCTATATTCATTTTCCCATCTCTTACGAGTTGACATAATATAGCATCATTACTCTTATATGAAACAGGCACTGGCGTTCTCAATGCAAATACATCCCTCAAATCTGTTTCAGCTTTTTTCTGAAACTCATACGTATCACTATCCTGAGAATACACAGTCAATGCCTTTGTTTCAGGATAATACCATGATACAATCTCAGCCAAAATCGTAATTGATACTTCACCAGCATTTTTCTTCTTTATTCTGCCAGTCGATAGCACCTCTTCTGAAAGTGGCCATTCATCATATAACTTTTTTACCCAAGCCTTATATGCCTCCATATCAAGCGGATCAGAAGTTTCAACATACCGACGCAAATAGCCTCTGACTCTTGCTAACTGACGTGTCGATGCAAGAACTATCTGATAAAGGTTACCCTCTTCATTATTTGTCAAATCTGAATATGTTTCCTCTTCGATGCAATATATTGGATAACCTTGTTCTATTAGGCTTTGCACATAGTTTGCTCTTCCTGGTGCATCATTTATTTCAGTTAATACCCACCCAGGAATCAAAATCAGATCATAATCTTTCAACACTGAATCTGGTTGTAACCCCTTTACCTGCAGTCCCTGCATAAAAGAGATGGAAGAAGTATCCAAGAGGGCGATATGTCTTTCATTATCTATATTTGTGATTCTTTCTATTTCTATCATTCGCTCCTCCTTGTTATCATGGCTATTTCCGTCATTATGTTCGCCAGATACTCTTCATTATCTTTATGATAATGAAGTGCTGGATTTGCATCCTTACTCTTCTTAATTCTTTCCTGTAATGAAGATGTGTTGATTACAAAGGAAGGACTTACTAAACTATCATCCAAACCGAACATTCTAAATCTTTCAGGCAAATCATTAAACTGTAAATCAAATACTTCTTTAATCCTGTTACAAAGTTTCTCGTTTTCACTTTGTATAGCATACTCATAGAGAGAAACCAATACAGCTTTATATGGGGCCTGAAATGTTGCCATGCAACAAAAAACCTTAAAAATGAAATCCCTTTCAGAAAGATCTGTAAAGTATCTGTCAACGCCATTTAATAACATACACGCAGCGAAACACTCTGCTTTTCTTTCTTCCATCGTATTATTGTTTTCAATGAAATGATTAAATGATACCCTATCAAATATCAAATGGTATATTTCATGCCATGCAGCAAAATATTGATTAGCTCTAGGTAATGCCGTATTCACTACCGGAATAATTTTACCATCCTTGATATATATAGCTCCGCTCAAGAACTTATCTTCTATAGGCATTTGAACCAATCCAAACCTTTGAAGAATCAATAATGCAAGTTGCGGAGCAGAACCAACCTTCATAATCGAGGGACTGGTTTGCAGCTTAATAGCCTGTGCTAATACTTCATCCTTTATCTCTCTATTCTTTTTTATAACAAGATCCAAGTTCGCGGCAGTAATTAATTCACTCATATAGTCACTCCCTTAATAATAAATAGCGCATAAATCAATAACATCAAGAAGTAAATTATACTGTTTCTTTGCCTTGTCGCTCATTTCATGATCCACCAATGCATTTTTCGAAAACACTGTCGTCGTAGCAGATTTAACTGGAGCAGAGTGATACAGCATCAAATCTTCTACTGTCATGTTAAGCAGTTTTAATATTTTCTGCAAATGACGGTCAAATGAGCTCTTATTATCTATGCTGCCATTTAATAACTTATCAAGTGTTGGACGTGAAATATCTGCCTTTGATGCAAAAGAGACCTTTGTATAGCCCATATCTCTAATACAGTCTTTTAACTTTGAAGCCACCAGACTTCTCTGTTCAAATAATTCATCAAACTTCATTGCGATGACCTCCTTCTGTTTCTTCACTCTTATTATATACAGAAACAAAAGAATTAACAATAGTGATGTAAAATATTTTTTTACATTTTAACATTATTGTTCCGTCATATTTGGGGTAAATAGGGTAGATTTGAAGAAATAGAATTTAAGCCAATCAGCCACATCTACAATACGGATACCTTCGTACTGATATTCCTCACACTTGGTTCTGGCAATCAGCATCTTTGGATAGGCATCTTTGATCTGAAGCAGCGGACTGGCTTCACGTTCAAAGGTCTTTTCTTCGCTGATGTCATCGGACACCTGAATATAAATCTTCTCGTTGCGTTTCAGCACAACAATTTAAGAAGATTTTTGGCTGTAACAGAGATATGTATAACGGGTACGGCCGCTGTTTCAATTCCTCTATCATATTTTGTTTTTAAATATACCTTTCCCATACGTTTTGTGTAATTTTCTCTCTTACTATTTTTCGATATGGTTGACTAATATTTAGCAGCGCTCCGTTGTTCATCTTTACCAATTCGTAAGAACATTCCGTAACAAAATCCAAGTTAATCAAATATGATTGATGTATTAAAATAAAATTATAAAGAATCCTATTCCCTTTTGATGTAAAATTAAGCTACCAAACAAAAATCTTACTAAACAAAAAAGAAAGGAT
>VSNT01000059.1 GCA_009774465.1 Lachnospiraceae bacterium | reverse complement strand
TTCATAGTCTGCTTCGGACAAGTTATACTTGTACTCCTTTTCCAAAACCACATAATCCACTACTCTCTGTCCGGAAGCCGCCCTTTTGGGCACGCCAAAAAACATGTCCATTTCAGGCTCCGAATAATTTTCTGTTAACTTGATCTTAAATGCAGGAGTTGATGCCAGTCTGTTCATCTGTGCTCCCTTTACGCAAAACCATCCTGTCATCAGCAGCATATTGCATAAAAACAACTGCAATATAAATCTTTTATACATTTTTATACGCTTCCTTTCTTCTTCCTGATCCATCCTTGTCCGGAACAATCATTATCTGTTTGCAGTATTTCTATAATATTTTATACAGTTACTGCCAAAAATATTTCTAAAAATTACAATTATGGGTAATTTATTTCAAAATTGTATCTTTTTATGTTAAAATAATTAAAAAATAAACCTGTAAACAAGTTTGAGGAAGTCTGTATGGAACATAACCCGCCCGGCGTATTCACAGCCTCAAAAAAAGATGGCACGATTTACTATCGTGCCTCCATAACACACAAAAAAAAGCACATCAGCCTGGGAAGCTATCCTACTAAGCTTCTTGCTTATGGTGCTTATCTTGAGGGAACCTCTATTCTTAATGAGGGAAGTCTTACCATTGAAGATTATTCATGCCACCGGGTTCTTCCATTTGCCAAATGGATCTGCCTGATCAACTTTAGAGACAACCGGATTTACTTTGCCAATCCGATTTATATTCGTAAAAATTATTTTGAATATTACCTTTCTGAAGATTTGATATTAAAATTTGATATTGATGATCTTTTTTATTATTCCTCACACAAAATCATGGTGCGTGGACGTCATTTTTTTGTCTCCGACTATGGTATGCAGGTCAATATTTTAAACAGATACGGAATAAAAAATTACGCTGTAACAGACAGAGATTATCGATTTGTAAACGGGGATGATCTGGATTTTCGGTATAATAACATAGAAATTTTTAATGTTTATCATGGCGTCACCCGTAAGAACACCAAAAAAGGCATCCGGTATGTTGCCAAAATACACATCAGAGGCAATTACACCATCGGCACCTATGAAAGTGATATAGAAGCCGCAATTGCATACAATAAAGCCATTGATCTGTTAAAAAAAGCCGGCGTAAACAAGAATTTTTCCGTAAATTATCTGGAAAATCTTTCTCCTTCTGCCTACGCCGACATTTATTCCAGGCTGCATATTTCTTCTAAAATAACAAATTATTTACGTGTATAATCCACAAAACTGATAATATAAGCAGCATTATTTTCCACACCGGCAATGCTTTGATCCGCAGCATATCTCCACATTTTAAATTGATACGGATAATCCGGTATGGAAGCCTGATCGTTTAACAAAACATCATATTCAGAGAGAAGTTCTTCAGGCATCAATTCCCCTAACAGCCAATTGGTATTTCCATACAATATTGGCCTGTGTCCGCTCTTTTCTATTTCCAGTAAAAAGGTTTCTGCAATTTTTGTTTTCTCTTCCGCATCCAGAAAATCTATTCTGGCATCATCATTTGCAATATATTCCATTATAAATGCCACCGGATAAGAAATTTTATAAGGAATCAGGTTATTTGCCACAAACACAGCTTCTTCCACTGCCTCCGCCTCACTTACCGCCTGTGAAAAAAAGGTAACTCCCACTTCAAGGCCGGCAGCCTGAGCAGCCGTAATATTGGTCACAAAGTTTTCATCAAGAGTTACCAGACCACTCTCATATCCTCTGCTCCCCAGCCTGAGCATAACAAAATCAACGCCTGATGATTTTAATCTCTCAAAATCTACCTGCCCGCTGCTTTTGGATAAATCCACTCCTAAAAAAGACTGCTTTTCTCCATCCAGATAATAGGCCATCTTTCCACCTGAAATTTTTAAATTGGTAAAATCATAATTATATAAAGGGATATCTTCTGATATTTCCACCCATTCTTCTTCACCGTCTTTGTGCGTAATCTTCACATGCATTCCGTCAGCTGCCATCTCCTCCTCGGTAGGTTCATGTGAAGGTTCCGGCGTAGGGCTTGTAGAAGGCTTAGCAGTAACAACCGGCTTTTCATCCTGATACATGTCCCAAAAGTCCAGATCTTCCGCTCTCAATTTATTTTCTCTGTATAAAGCTTCTATATCCTCCTGCCCCTGCGCAAATTCCATTTCTATCTCCGGTGTCGGTGAAGGTGTCTCCTCTACCGGTGCTTTCCCTGATGGTTTCAGATCATTCGGTCTGTTGTTGCTGAAAAAAACAACAGCCAAAATTATCAGAATACATACAGATACTGCTACAATTGTATATACGACTGGAGTTCCCATGCCTCTGTCATCATGTTCGTCCGGTAAACGCATTTTAATCACCACTTTCTCTTTTCAAATTTTCTCCCAAATTATATAATTACTATACATGAAACCTTCTTTCATGACAACTACTTTCCATTACAGAGGTATCCGTTATGCCAGGACAACACGTTTCTTATATCAAAAGACAGTTTCATTTTCTGCTCCCGCTGCTTCCTGTAATCTGCTGTTTTATTATTTTTACAGGATGCAGCTATGCCGCGAAAGAGCCAAAAAGTATAACCGGCTTTTATTATGACACGATTATCTCCGTAACTATATATGATTCAAGTTCCGATCAGCTTTTAAGTCAGTGTATGGATCTGGCTGCGCATTATGAAAAACTGTTAAGCCCCAATATTGAGGGAAGCGACATATGGAATATCAATCATAACCCAAATTCTTACGTAACTGTCTCTAAGGATACCTTAAGTTTAATTAATACAGCGCTTTCTTATGCCCGCATGTCAAACGGACTGGTAGATCCCACAATTGGGAGCCTGTCACAGCTTTGGAATTTCGGTTCTGACAACACTGCGGTCATTCCCGAGCAGAAAGAAATACAAACTGCACTTTCACACATAAATTATGAAGCTGTACATATAAAGGAAAATCAGGTCATGTTAAGCGATCCTTACGCCTGTATGGAACTTGGCTTTATTGCAAAAGGCTTTATTGCCGACAAAATAAAAGAATTTCTTTTATCTAAAGGAGTCACCTCCGCTATCATCAATTTGGGCGGCAACGTTCTTACTTTAGGGAGCAAACCTGATGGCACGCCTTTTTCCATCGGTATTCAAAAACCTTTTGAAAAAAGCGGCGTATCTGCCCTTACCCTGGAAATAAATGACAAAAGTGTTGTTTCCTCTGGCAGTTATGAACGCTTTTTTGAACAGGATGGCATACTTTATCATCACATTTTATCTACGCAAACCGGATATCCCGTTAACAGCGGGCTTTCTCAGGTTACAATCATAAGCGAATCTTCTACTACAGGAGATGCGCTCTCCACACTTTGCTTTATTTCAGGATATGAAAAAGCCGCCTCCCTGCTTGAAAGCTATCCTGATGTTCAGGCAGTTTTCATTACGGAAGACGGTCAGATTTCCTATATCAATTTTTGACGCTTACTTTTCCTTCTAAAACATTATTGTAATCTTCCAGATTTTTGGCAAGAAGCGCCGGTGTATCCAGTCCATAGGGACATTTACTTTTACACTGTCCACAATGCAGGCAGTTTTCAATTTTTTTCATTTTATCCTGCACTTCCCTGGTTAATTGAAGCTCTGAAGGGGACCTTCTAAGAAGAAGGGACATTCTGGCACAATTATTAATTTCAATTCCTGCCGGGCAGGGCATACAGTACCCGCATCCTCTGCAGAAATCTCCTGCCAGCTCTTTCCTGTCCTTTTCAATAATTTTCTGTATCTCCTCTGTCATTTTCGGCGGATTATCTATATAGGCTAAAAATTCATCCAGCTCTTTTTCACGCTGCACGCCCCAAATGGGAAGTACATGGGGAAATGCCGCCATATGAGCATAGGCTGCCGCCGAATTGGTAATAAGCCCGCCCGAAAGCGCCTTCATAGCAATAAATCCCATATCCGCCTCACGACACTTTTCTACCAGCTCCTCATCCTGTCTGGTTGCAAGATAACAGAAAGGAAACTGGAGTGTTTCATAAAGTCCGCTTTGGACTGCTTCCTGAGCCACACCAAGTCTGTGATTGGTTATTCCTATATGCCGGATTTTCCCGGCACGTTTTGCCTCAAGGGCCGCCTCATACAGTCCGCTGCCATCTCCCGGCTTTGGACAGAATGCAGGATTATGAAACTGATAAATATCAATATAATCTGTCTGAAGCAGTTCAAGACTTTTCTTCAGATCTTTTTCCATCTCCTCACCGGTCTGTGCCGCTGTCTTGGTAGCAATATATAGATTTTCCCTTATCTCTTTAAATGCAATTCCCAGCTTATATTCACTGTCAGTATAAGCTCTTGCTGTATCAAAAAAATTAATTCCATTTTTCCAGGCTTTCTTCAAAAGGAAAACCGCATCCTCCGTACTGATTCTCTGAATGGGAAGAGCGCCAAATCCATTTTTATTGACTACAATATCCGTACTTCCCAGTCTCACCTGTATTCTGCCGTTTTCCATTATTTTCCTCCTGTTCCTTTCAATGTGTGGTAATTGATTTTCTTGGGCATTTTTCCATACAAACGCCGCAGCCTACACATTTTTCATAATCAATCGTTGCGTTAAAATCAGTTACGGTCACTGCATCCTGCGCACAATTTTTCTTACATAGCTGACAGCCGATACAGCCCACAGTACAATCCTTCATGGTAACCGGCCCCTTATCCTTTGAACTGCATGCCACCACATATTTGGCATCATAGGGAATCAATGTAATCAGATGTTTAGGGCAGACCTCAACACATTTGCCACACGCCTTACACTTTTCCTTATCCACTACGGCTACCCCATTCTCCACATGAATTGCATCAAAGGGACATGCCTGAACGCAGCTTCCAAATCCCAGACATCCGTAATTACAGCTTTTAGCACCTCCATTAGGCACAAAAGAAAGCATTCTGCAGTCTTCGATTCCGTGGTATTCATAGTCAAGCGTAGTCTTATCACAATCTCCCTGACACTGAACATAAGCAGTCATTCTTTGTGTTTCTTTTGCCTCAACTCCCATGATTCCTGCAATCACTTTTCCGACCGGCTCTCCGCCTACCGGACAGGCATTTACCGCTGCCTCGCCTTTTGCAATGGCGCTGGCTAATCCGCTGCACCCCGGGAAGCCGCATCCTCCACAGTTATTTCCGGGAAGGGCCGCCAAAACTGCCTCTTCCTTTTCATCTACTTCCACTTTAAATTTAATGGCAGCTATCCCAAGAAATACGCCAATAAACAGTCCTACGCCTCCAACAACAACTACCGCCTGTAAAATTCCTGTTATCATCACTTTGACACCTCCTACAGCAGTCCTGAAAATCCGCAGAAAGCAATTGCCATAAGTCCTGCAGTAATCAATACAATAGGCATCCCCTTAAAGGATTCCGGAATATCGTTAAATTCCATCTTTTCTCTGATACCGGCAAGAATCACAATGGAAATGGTAAACCCAAGGGCAGTTGCAAATCCATTTACAATACCGGTCAGTATTCCATAATTTTTCTGTACATTTGTAAGTGCCACTCCAAGCACCGCACAGTTGGTAGTAATCAGCGGCAGATATACGCCAAGCGCCTGATACAGGGGCTTCATAAATTTTTTAAGAAACATCTCCACAAATTGAACTAATGCTGCAATTACCAGAATAAATACAATTGTCTGCAGATAAGTCAGATCAAAGGGAGTTAATATATATTTGTATATGACACCGGCCACCGCTGAGGCCAATGTGATAACGAAAATTACTGCCGAACCCATTCCTGCCGCCGTACTGGTCTTTCTGGATACGCCGAGAAAAGGGCATAAACCTAAAAACTGACTCAGTACTACATTGCTCACCAGCGAGGATGAAATTAATATGATAAGTAAATCTTTAATCATTTATTTCTTCCTCCTTTCTTTCTGCTGCTTCTTCCACCTCTGCCTTTTCTTCTTTTTCCGCTGTATCTTCTGCGTCAGGGAAATCATTTTCCTCTGTAATTTCAATAATCTCCAGATCTTCTTCCTTTTCTTTTGCAGATTCATCGAAAAAACGTCTGCTGCAGCCTGATTCACCACAATTCATACAGTCAGAATTACATCCAGACTGTATTTTAGACATATCTCTGCCCTTCTTTTCTCCTGCAATTTTGACCTTATTTTGTATTGCTGTCAGCACTGCAAGAACGAAGAAGGCACCGGGTGCCAAAACAAAAATACTGCATGGCACATAGCTTTCCGGCATCAATGCAAACCCAAATACCTCTCCAGCGCCTATTAATTCTCTGATGGCGCCAATAATTGTAAGTGCACAGGTAAATCCAAGTCCCATTCCAATTCCGTCAAAAAGGGAGGCAACAACGCCATTTTTAGAAGCATAAGCTTCCGCACGCCCTAAAATAATACAGTTAACAACAATCAGGGGAATATATAATCCCAATGCATCATACAAAAACGGGATAAATGCCTTTAGTAAAAGCTCCACAACAGTCACAAAAGACGCAATAATAACAATAAATGCGGGAATCCTCACTTTATCAGGAATCACTTTTCTGAGCAGAGATATAAACATATTACTAAGTGCAAGAACTACCATTGTAGTCAGCCCCATTCCCAAACCATTCACTGCTGATGTGGTAACCGCCAGCGTAGGACACATTCCCAGCATCAGAACAAAAGTAGGATTTTCTTTTAATAGCCCGTTTACCAGGCGTTCAGATATATTATTCTGCTTCATTTATGCTGCCTCCTAACTGTGTCTGGAAGTAATAAAGCCCGCCATTTACCGCAGTCGTTACTGCATTTGTAGTGATCGTTGCACCACTGATTGCATCAATTTGACTGTCGCTTGTGGCGCCTGTCTTTGTGTAGGTAAAGCTGGAAACATTTTTACCTGCAAACTGGGGCTTTAACACAGCTTCCGCCTTCATGCCAAGGCCGGCTGTTTCTGAAATGCTCAAAATGGAAATTCCATTTAAGGTTCCGTCATTACTGATTCCCATAGTAAAGGTAATATCTCCACCATAGCCCTCATGGCTGGTAACAGTAAGTACATATCCGATTCTGTTACTGCCCTCATCAAGAGCAGCCAGCACATTTACAATATCTACTCCCTCATATCCTGCATTTTTCCATTCCTCATACCCGGCACTGCCTTCCGTAAGACTCATCTCCAGCATATTAAAGTCTGATGCCTGGGGAAATACTTCGGCATATGCCTTCTTTGCAGCTTCCTCTTCCGCTCTGGCAATGGGTTCTTTCGTAATCTGATATACAAATCCCAAAATAAGCCCTGCACATAAAGTAATCACTAAAAGGATGGCGGCATCTTTTATCATATTCTTCATGCTCTTTCCCCTCCTTTTCCAAACGCCCGCGGCATGGTGATCTTTTCAATCAAAGGCACCAGAAGGTTACCCAGAATAATCGCATAGGAAACGCCTTCCGCCGAAGGTCCAAAAATCCTGAAAATACCGGTAAGAAGTCCCAAAATAATACCGTATAAATATTGTCCTTTTTTGGTTACAGGCCTTGTCACATAATCTGTAGCCATAAAGAATGCCCCCAGCATAAGTCCGCCGCCGGAAAGATGGGCTGCAATATATGCGGGATCAAATCCATGACCACCAAATAAAATTACAAAAATAACAAAAGAAATTATGTAGCTTCCGGGGATTTTCAGGTCAATTACTCCTAAAAGAAGTAAAAAACATGCTCCAATTACAATGGCAATCATGGAAGTTTCACCAATGGTACCGCTGGTTCTTCCAACCACCATATCCAAAATATTTACGCTTTCTCCCGCTTTTAAACTTGCCAGAGGTGTCGCTCCTGAATAGGCATCACATTCAAAATTACACATAATGGAGGTATAGGAAATCAGTAAAAAACATCTTGCTCCCAAAGCCGGATTCATAAAATTCTGCCCCAGCCCTCCAAAAAGCATTTTAACCACTAAAATGGCAAAAACACCGCCAATTACACCAATCCACCAGGGTGCGGAAGAGGGAAGGTTCAATGCCAGTAAAAGCCCTGTTACCACCGCTGAATAATCTCCAATGGTCACCTTTTTATGCATTGCCTTCTCATACAAAAATTCTGTCAGCACAGTTGTTGCAACAGTAATCAATATTAAAATCAATGCATCCAATCCAAAATTATATATACCAAAGCCTGCCGCAGGAAGTAAGGCAATCACCACTGCAAGCATAATATTGCCTGTGGTAACCTTTGACCTGATATGGGGATTGGATGAAACCTTCATCAAATCGCTCATTCTATTCTTTCCTCCTACTTTTTCTTCTTTGCAAGCTGCATTTTACGCATGGATTTTATTACCTGTGTCAAAGGGCGCTTTGCAGGACAAATATAACTGCAGCAGCCGCATTCGCAGCATTCCATACCGTTGTTTTTTACAAAAGCTTCTTCATCATAATGTTCTGCGTAATCTGCCAGCTTTCTTGGCACAACCCTTCCGGGACATACTTCCACGCACTTGCCGCAGTTAATGCAGGCACTGGGTTCCATTGCAGATACTTCATCTTTGGTAAGACACAGAAGCGCCGAAGAAGTTTTCGTTGCAGGAACATCCAGATCAAAAATACCAAATCCCATCATGGGGCCGCCGGAAATGATCTTAACAGGCGGCTGCTTAAATCCACCTGCCTCATCAACCAGCTCATGATAATTGGTACCGATTCTCACCTTAAAATTACACGGATTTGCTATTGCATCCCCGGTAACGGTAACAATTCTGTACATTAAGGGTTTTCCTTCAATTACAGCATTATAGATTGCAATAACTGTATCCACATTATTCACAACGCATCCCGCATCAGCCGGCAGCATGGCGGAATGAATGGCACGCCCGGTAGTTGCATAAATAAGCTGACGTTCTGAGCCCTGGGGATATTTGGTTTTTAACGCCTTGACTGCAATTTTATTTTCATCTTTGGTAAGCCTTTTCAACTTTGCAATGCACTCAGGCTTGTTATCTTCCACTGCAAGAATCCCCCGTGCATTTTCAAATAAGCTTAGCGAAACCTTAAGTCCCCCGATCAGTTTTTCCGGTTCTTCTAACATTTTGCGGTAATCAGAAGTCAGATATGGTTCACACTCCGCACAGTTTACAATCACATATTCAATTTTTTCAGGTTCTTTGGGAGAAAGCTTCACTGCAGTAGGGAAACCCGCGCCTCCCATACCTACAATTCCGGCCTCCCTGATCATATTTATTTTCTCTTCTCTGGTCAGTTCCTCAAAAGGCTTAACCTCCGGCCATTCTATTTCTTCATATAGTCCGTCATTTTCAATCACAATGCTCATCACATTGTCTCCGGTAACTACTCTTCTGGGCTCTACTGCTTTCACTGTCCCTGATACGGTTGCATAAATAGGAGCAGACACAAATCCTCCTGCCTCTGCAATCTTCTGCCCTGTAAGAACTCTGTCTCCTTTTTTCACGATCGGCTGTGCCGGCGCCCCGATATGCTGGCTCAACGGATAAACCAGATCGCCCTTAGGTAAGACTTCCCTGATCGGTTCGCTCTTGGACAAATCCTTACCATCATAAGGATGAATTCCTCCCGAAAATGTTAATCTCGCCACTTGATAACCCTCTTTCTCCATATAATAACAGTTCAGCCCCATTTTCCTATCAAAGCTGTCACTATAAATATACTATTTTTTTGTCGAAAATACTACTGTAATTTTGAAAAATATGCTACACTTAAAAATATAATGTTAGGAGGTCTCAATGAAAACAGAAGAAATCATCCTTGGAAATTTCAACTTAAAATATCCTTTAGAACGCCTGGCTCCTTTAAATCAAATATTATTTTTAGATATAGAAACTACAGGTTTTCTCTCTTCCGGTTCCTCTATTTACCTGATTGGATGTGCCTTTTATTCTGAGGGGAACTGGATCATCCGTCAATGGTTTGCCCAGTCTCCTGACGAGGAAGCCGAACTGATTAAATCTTTTCTGTCTTTTGCAGGTAATTATTCCTACTTAATTCATTATAATGGAAATACCTTTGATCTTCCTTTTATAAAAAACAAAGCTGCCAAATATGGACTGCCATGCAGCTTTACTAATATGGAGGGATTGGACATTTACCGGCGTATCATGCCATATAAAAATTTCTTAAAGCTTCCCGACTGTAAGCTTAAGACAATAGAGCTGTTTCTTGGTATCAGCCGCGAAGATACTTATAACGGAGGTGAATTAATAAAGGTTTATTCGGATTATATTACTTCCCATGATTACACCCTGTACCGCACCCTTCTCCTCCATAATTCAGATGACATGAAAGGCCTGCTGGAGATTCTCCCTGTTCTTCATTATTACGACCTGTTTAACTGCGACATCAAAGCCCGAAAAGTACAGGCTAATTATTACAATGATATTCATGGAGTCCCCCGGAAAGAACTGATCCTTCAACTGGTCTTTGCTCCTTCCCTTCCCGTTCCTGTTTCTTTTATGGGAAAAGGCTGCTATTTCAAAGGACAGGATCACGAAGGCACTCTGGTTGTTCCTATTTATGAAGAAGAACTCAAGTATTTTTATGCCAACTATAAAGATTATTATTATCTTCCAACAGAAGACGTGGCTCTTCACAAATCGATTGCTTCTTTTGTAGATAAGGACTATCGTGTGCAGGCCGGTGCATCAAACTGCTATACCCGTAAAATATCCCGCTTCCTGCCTCAATGGAAAATACTGGTAGAACCCTTCTTTAAAAGGGAATATAAAAGTAAAGACTTATTCTTTGAGTTGACAGATGATATTAAAAAGAATCGTGAATTATTTTCAATTTATGCAAGCCATATTTTAAATGAAATGGCTCTTCAACAGGAGTAACTGCAGATGCCCTGCTTCATGGGGCATCCGTATATAAAAAAGGAAGGCATCACATGATGCCTTCCTTTTTTATACATTAATATTTTCTTTTTTATAATGGACGTTCATAATAAAACGAATTTTTTCGTTCATATCCCATATCCTTATGATTTATGATCTGTTCTGTACTTCCGATAAACAAAATACCGCCCGGCTTTAAGGAGTGATAAAATTTCCTGAACACTTCATCTTTTGCTTCCTCAGTAAAGTAAATAAGCACATTACGACAAACAATCATATTGAAGTCTTTTCCATAATCATTCCCAAGAAGGTTATGTTCTGAAAAAGTAACTCTTGATTTAATTTCATCTGAAATTTGATAAGAAAGACCTATTTTCGTAAAATATTTCTTCTTAAAATCATCAGGAACCGCCGCAATACTCTTTTCATTGTAAAGACCAACCTTGGCCTTGGCAATAACCTGCTTATCAAGATCCGTAGCTGTAATTCGTATCATATTAAGCGGAATATGCCTGGATAAAGCCATCACCAAAGAATACGGTTCATCCCCGGTAGAACACGCCGCACTCCATATTTTAAGAGTCTTACCAAACTTGCCGATCAGTTCAGGTATGATTTCCTTATCCATAAGCCTCCATTGATCGGGATTGCGATAAAATTCCGAAACATTTATCGTAAGATAATTAATAAATTCTTCAAACCGGGTTTTATCCGTCTTTAAAACCTGTATGTAATTTTCATAATCCTTAATTCCATGTTTGGAAATCAGCGCATCAATCCGCCGCTTCATCTGCCTTTCTTTATAGGCATTAAGGTCAATTCTCGTAAGTGTTAAAACAGCAGCTTTAAATTTTTCATAATCATAAGCCATAACCAGCCCGCCTTGATTGATTTAATTTTCTTCAGAAGCATCCTCTTTTGCATCTTCTGCTGCGATCACTGCATCAATATCAACTGAAACAACATCAGCATCCTCTTCTTCTGCTTCCTTTGTCTCTTCCTCTTCTGCTTCAGGAGCAAGCAGTGCCTTGATACTTAAGCTGATCTTCTTATCCTCGCTGTTAAAATCTACCACCTTAGCAGTAACCTCATCACCAACCTTGAGGATATCTGCAGGTTTTTCAATATGTTCTTTCGAAATCTGTGATACATGAAGCAATGCATCCACACCCGGCTCTAATTCAATGAACGCTCCAAAGTCAGTCATTCTGGCAACTTTACCTGTCACTTCATTTCCTGCCGCATATTTTTCTTCCGCATTCTTCCAGGGATTAGCATCATCAAACTTAAGGCTTAAGGCAATCTTGGTACCGGAAATATCCTTAATAAATGTTTTAACCTTGTCACCAACCTTAAATACTTTTTTGGGATTCTCAACACGTCCCCATGACATTTCAGAAATATGAAGCAGTCCGTCAGCTCCGCCAATATCAATAAATGCACCAAAATCAGTTACATTCTTGACAACACCGTCAACTACGTCACCAACCTGAATGCTCTCAAGCAGCTTTCTCTGCTGTTCCGCCTTTTCTGCAACAAGAAGCTGCTTACGGTCACCTATATATCTTCTTCTCTTAGGATTATATTCACTGATCACAAATTGAATTTCCTGGCCTGCATATTTGGTAAGGTCTTTTTCATATGCATCTGAAACAAGGCTGGCAGGAATAAAAATCCTTACCTCGTCCACAATCACACTTAAACCGCCTTCCAATACCTGTGCAACCTTTGCGGTAAGTACCTCTTTTGAGTTGAAAGCTTCTTCGATTCTCTTGTTGCCGCGGTCTGCCGCAAGTCTTTTATAAGTTAAGATAACCTGTCCCTCGCCATCGTTTACTTTAAGGACTTTAACTTCCATAGTATCACCCGGCTTCGCAACAGTGGTCAAGTCTACATTAGGTTCATTGGTATATTCGTTTCTGGTTAAAACACCATCGGACTTATAACCAATGTTAAGAATAATTTCTTCAGGCTTAACATCAATAACTGTACCTTCAACTACCTCTCCTGTATGTATTGTCTTTAATGATTCTTCCAACATTTGTTCAAAAGTTAATTCTGACATAATTTTGAACCTCCTCAATAATATTGTTGGGGGTGGAAGCCCCCGCAGTAATACCCACCAGAGTAGCAGTCTTAGGTAATTCCAAATGCAAATCTTCCAGTGTCTGTATAAAATATGTAGCTTCACAATTCTCACGACATATTTCATAGAGCTTTCGCGTGTTGGAACTGTGTCTGCCACCTATTACTATCATTGCATCGACTCCGGCTGCAATATCGCGTGCCTGCGTCTGTCGTTCTTCTGTCGCATTACAGATAGTATTTACAACATTAACATTGTAACCTCTTTTTTGAAAAATTTCAACTAATTCTTGAAATTTGTTGTAGTTAAATGTCGTCTGGGATACAATACACAGAGGTTTGGAAATATCTCCCCGAAAATTTTCAGCTTCCTGTACGGATTCAATCACCTGTGCATCTGTTTTTGCCCACCCCATGATTCCTTCCACTTCAGGATGCCCCGCATTGCCGATAATGATAATTTTTTTGTCATTTGCGCTTTCTTTTTCTACTATATCATGTATCCTTTTCACAAAAGGACAGGTCGCATCAATACATTCAATTCCGTTTTTTTCCATCAGTTCATAAATTTGTTTCGGCACGCCATGAGACCGGATCACCACCGTTCCTTCCTTTAATGCCTCCAGTTCTTCTTTACTTGCCAACACCCTGACGCCGCGCTTCTCCAGGTCTCTGACTACTTCTTCATTATGAATGATCGGCCCGTAAGTATATATCTTTTTTCCTGAATCTATCTGCTCGTAGACCTTTTCCACCGCACGTTTTACACCAAAACAAAAACCGGCGCTTTTTGCAAGTATTACTTCCATTTAAAGTTCCTTTCTCTTTTTACGTTTTTCACACAAATCAAGTATCACATCTGTAACTTCATCAATTGTCATATAAGACGAATCCACCAGTACCGCATCTTCTGCCGGCCTTAAGGGTGCTACTTCTCTTGTCATATCCTGTTCATCTCTTTTGATAATATCGGATTCTATTTGCTGCATATCACAGGATATTCCTTTTTCGCTAAGCTCGTCAAATCTTCTCTTTGCCCTTACTTTGGAACTTGCAGTTAAATAAATTTTTACATCTGCGTCCGGAAGCACGCAGGTTCCTATGTCACGTCCGTCCATAACCACATTGTTGGCTTTTGCCAGTTCTTTCTGTAAAAGAGTCAGACGTTCTCTTACCCTGGGGTTGGGACTGCTGGCAGAAGCCATATTACCCACCGCTTCACTGCGGATTACTCCATTTACATTTTCACCATTTAAAAGTACTACCTGTTCTCCTGCTTCGTAGCAGATGGTAATATCAGCATTTTGACAAGTTTCCTCTATTGCCTGTGCGTCATTGGGATTTACGTTCTTTGTAAGTAGATAATATGCCATAGCACGATACATTGCACCTGTATCTACATATATAAAACCTTTTTGTTTTGCCACTTTCCTGGCAATGGTACTTTTTCCTGCTCCTGCCGGTCCGTCTATTGCAATCTGATAGCTCATTCTTTGTCCGCCTTTCCATAACATTCTTATTTTATACAATTCACAAGATACATATTCCGCTTTACATTATACCCTTGCTGCACTTATTCCTGCAAGGTATCCGGTAGACCAGGCAGCCTGCAGATTAAATCCTCCTGTCAATGCATCCACATCAAGCACTTCCCCTGCAAAAAAAAGCCCCTTTACCAGCCTGGATTCCATAGTAGAGGGATTAATTTCCTTAACGTGAACACCTCCCTGGGTTATAATTGCCTCTTGAAAATCTCTGGTCCCTGTAACCGTCAGTGTAAGATTTTTTATGCATTCAACAAGCCCTGCTCTTTCTTCCTTTGTAATTTCATTTACTCTTTTTTCCGGGATAATTCCAGATAATTCTATCATAACAGGGATTAATTTTGAAGGAAAAAGTCCATCCAGCGCATTTTTAAACTGACGGTTTTTATTTTCACCAAAGTCCTTAAGAAGTCTTTTATCTAATTGCTCCTTAGTAAGTGCCGGTTTAAGATCAATGGAAAGAGTAACAGGCATCCCGAAATATTTCTTTCCATAATAACTGCTGGCGCTTAAAATCATAGGCCCGCTGACGCCAAAATGGGTAAACAGCATTTCCCCAAAGCCTTCGTATATCATTTTCTTTTCATATTTTAATGTTGCGGCTGCATTCTTAAGAGAAAGTCCCTGCAGCTTCATGCACCAGTCCTCTTTCACCGTAAACGGAACAAATGCAGGTTTCATCTCCTTAACCGTATGACCTGCTGATTCTGCAAACTGATATCCGTCCCCCGTAGAGCCGGTAGACGCATAAGACTTTCCGCCAGTTGCAATGATTACCGCATCTGCACTTATTTTTCTTCCATCAAAAAGCGTTACACCTGTTATGCATTTTTTCGAAGGCGTTTCCTCATCCTGATTCATCAGAATTTCTTTCACCCGGGTACGAAGATACACCTTAACGCCTTTTTCTTCCATCTGCCGGTTTAATGCCGAAATTACATCTGAAGAATGATCTGATACCGGAAAAATACGCTCTCCACGCTCCTTTTTTAGAGGGCAACCCGCATCTTCAAAGAATTTCATTACAGCATAATTATCCATTTTAGAAAAAGCACTGTATAAAAATTTCCCATTACTGACTATGTTTTCAAAAAAACTTTCCTGCTCACAGGCATTGGTTAAATTACACCTGCCCTTTCCGGTAATGAAGATCTTTTTTCCTGTCTTTTCATTTTGTTCAAGCAGGCTGACCTTTGCTCCTTCTTCCGCCGCCGCGACAGCTGCCATCATTCCTGCTGCTCCGCCGCCAATTACAATCACATGTTTCATATATTCTGCTCTTCTTTCTTCATAAGCGGATAATTCAGCATAGGTTCCTCATCTATAAAATTAATTTCATCATTTAAATAAACCTGATAATTGTTCCAGACTTTTTCCAGTGTTTCCAGATTCTCTTTTACAGCTTCCGGCTGTTTTAAGCAAAGCGCAACCACCAGTGCATTAATCACACTAAGAGGCGCCACAAGCGAATCAACAATGGAAACCATATCACTCCTTGCAAGCAGATTACAGGAAGAATACAGATTCATAGGAGAATGGATACTGTCCGTAATGGTAATTACTTTTGCATTTCTGTCATTGGCAAATTCCATTGCCTTTAAAGTACGCATGGAATATCTGGGAAAGCTGATTCCTATAATTGCATCCTTTTCACTAATGCGTATCATCTGTTCAAACATTTCCGTAACGCTTGTTGTTTTTACATGTACAATATTTCCTCTGATCATATTCAGATAAAAATGCAGGAAATCAGCAAGCGGCTCGCAGCTTCTTACTCCCACCAGATAAATTGTTTCCGCCTCCAGAATTATGTCAACGGCCGCTTCAAACGCTACCACATCCAGCTTCACGATGGTGTCCTTTATTTTTTCAATGTCTGCGTTAAGTACGGAGTGTAAAACCTCAGACTGTGAACTTTTTCCATATTTGGCTCCGATTTTCTGGACAGAATTCAGTTTATTTTTCACCCATTCCTCCAGCGCCTTTTGAAACTCAGGATACCCTTCATACCCCAGCCCCATAGCAAAGCGCACCACCGTTGACTCGCTGACACCCACCGTCTCACCGAGTTTAGCGGCAGTCATAAATACCGCCTGCTCATAATGATCTGATATGTAAGCGGCTACTGCCTTATGCCCCTTACTCATCTTCATATACCTGTCATTCATTCTGGAAATAATATCATGATCAACTTCCACTGCCTTTTCTCTCTGCTCCACCATATTTAAAGTCATATCCTTTCAAACCTGAAAACATTTCAACTGTTATCTGTATTTTTACTTAAAAGACTGGTATGCGTCTTTCAGCATCCGCATGGTTTCTCCCTCCGAAAGATCATAATCCCCGGTAAGAGACATGCATGCTGCTCCATGTATAAATATCCACATCTTCATAAAAAGACCGCTGGCATCCCTGCACCCCTGCGATGCCGCTGCCTGTATTTCTTTGCTTACATTTCCGGTACTGCAGTTTACAAGATCATACATACTTCTCCCGTATCTTTCAGGGGATAAAAAAACAAATTCAAAAATCTTTTTATGTTTTTCGGCAAATTTGATATATGCCTGCCCCAAATTTACAAACGGAGTTACCGTCACTCTGGGCTGAACTGCATAAAACTCCTCAAAAAACCGGCATGCTTCCCCAAACAGTTCTTCCATAAGTTTTTCCATATTACTATACACCCTAAAAATCGGCTGAGTAGAACAATTGGCTTTTGCTGCAAGCTTTCTGGCAGTAACCTGTCCGGCTCCTTCCTCCTTAAGTATCTCAAATGCCGCTTTTAGAATATCTTCTTTTGTGATTGATTCTTTTCTGGCCATATATCCACCTCTTCTTATGTATAACATATGTTATTATTCTACATTTTTCGAGTTATTCTGTCAATAAAAACATGATTCTTATTTTAAAAAACAGCGCCCCACTTCTTACTGTGGAACACTGTTTTTATCACACTTGTTCATCCATAATATATTTCTCTAAATCATTAAGAAACTTCTCCCATGCCTCCTCATGTTCAACATAATAAAGGGGGCATTTTTTACCGCCTTCATCATAATGTCTTCTCATATCTTCCGGCGCAAGATCATATTCATTTAAAAGCCATGCGCACAATTTAATCAATGATTGATATGTGGCATCTGTAAATTTTCCATCCTTTTCCAAATAACAGCATTCTATTGAAACAGAATCATAATTTCGCTGCATCACTGCATAGGCTATCTCATTTAAAGGTATACATTGTATAATTTCTCCATCATACCCAATTACAAAATGCGCACTGGCTGATGTTTCTCCTGTAATTCCAAGATTTTCAAAATAGCTCCTGTTTTGTGCAGCACTGGTTCCCGGATTTGCCGTATAGTGGACAAAAAGATTATTTACACTTTGCAATGGTTCCCCAGGCCGGGAATATTCATTTACCGTAAGAAAATCCTCCAAAATTTCAGGCTTCTGCGTGTTATTTGCTTCAATCATCTCTGTTCTGTGAACAGAAACAGCCTCCACAACATCTTTCTTTTCATCAGAATCATTCAGTATCATTGCTTTTAACAAATGATAAAACAAAAAACCTAAAATAATAATAAATCCCAGTTCACATAATACAATAACACTCTTTATGATACGTCTTTTTCTTTTACGCTTCCTGCTTTTTATTACCCGCTGGCGCTGTAATTCAATCTCTTTTGCCCTTTGTATGCTGTCAATTCTTCTGGCCGCTGCCTTACTTTTCCTTGGAGGCCTTTTTCTTTCCTCTACATGCCTCCCGCGCTGCTCTGGTCTTGAAACATCTATAAATTCCAGTTCCATCCCGCCTCATCCTTTGTGTATTAATATCACATGTGTTTTTACACGTAAAATATTATAATGAAGAATTACACAGTATTTTTTAATTTTCTATAAATCTTTTACTAATTTTTCAGTCTTCCTTATCAAGATCTATGATTTTTTTCTTTTCTTTTTCAATTCTTGTAGTTGAAATAATACCTGTTGCAAAAATTCCAACTACCAAAAGTACAATAACGATTCCCCAGATTCGTGAACGTTTTGCCTCCGCCCGGTACCGCTCCACTTCTTCTATTACCAATTTTCCTTCCGCCTCAGATTCCTGAAATTCCTTATCGATTCCTTCCACATCAAATTCCTGCATAGTCAATGCTGACTTCTTCACATATCCTTCCTTATCCTGGTAGGAAACTTTATACCATCCATCTTTCGTCTCTCCAATTACAAATACTGAAGCCCCACTCTCGTAAGTAATAACCGTCTTTCCACTGTTAGCAGGAGTTTCCTTTGCCTCAACTGCTTCATTCGCCACCATAATCTGATTTAATTCCGTAAAACCTTCCTCCTGCTTAACTTCCTCCGCCCTTACCGGCAGAGCAGACATGCTCCCAAAGAATAAAACAACTGCAAACGCAAATAACATTTTTTTCATTTTAATCACTCTCCTCATTCAAATTTAATTTTACTGATAAATACTTTTTCTTTCTTTTCTTTATAAGAAATTGCCAGAACCGCAAAAATCCAGTACACAGGCAATATACTTATGCTTACTTTAAAAAACAGAAGCTGGATTAAAAAAACACCTGCAATCAAAACCAGCATATTTGTAGCCGGCTTGTCCAACCTGGCATTTTTCCTGACTTCTGTGATCAACAGCACACACACTGCCAGGATAAGCAGGCTTCCTACCACTCCGAACTGCTCAAAACACAAATAGAAAGTGCTTTTTTCCTGATATACTTCATTTACCAGAGGGATTGCAAACCCTTTTACTGCTGCCATTCCAAAACCATCAGGGAGACTGTTCCAACAATTTCCTCCCAATATAATTCCCATAAATATTATACCGGCCAGCCTAAATACAAACTGATACCCCCGCCGCATTTTTCTCATGACCAGTCTCTTTAAATCGACTCCTTCCGGAATCCTGTCCCAATATTTAAAAAAGAAAATCCCTCCAATTGCAGCCAATAGTTCCAGATAGACACTTTGTTCCAGATCATAATGTATATCCACAAGCAGCAGATTGGTATAATTTGTAAGAAGACTCATGTTGCACAGCATAAACAAAAAGACAAAAAACATCTGCATATCTTTTTTTACAAGTTCCGCTGTGGGACGCTGAACCAATGGAATCACAAAAAATACCATTGCCATAATCCAGATACTTATTCTGTTCTGATTCACAAACAAAACCAAAAAACCGATCACCAGGACTCCCATGTAAAAAAAGGAACGCAGTTTATCCTTACATTTCAAATACTGCCAAAGTCCTGTCATGCAGGCAAGAATCGTATAAGAAGCAATGCCTGATTTATCCTTAATCAAAATTGCCGCCACATCATCTGCTCCATCCCCGCAAAAGTATTTCATTAATAACAAAGCAAATACCACAAGCGATGAATAACATAATAAATCAAAATAGACTTCTTCAAATACCGGCTTTGATAAAACAAGAAAATATAATGCGCTCAACGCCAATATAGCCATCTCATATTCGTAGCTTATCAGATTTTTTTCATTGGTAATTATTATCTTATAAATAATTTTAAAAATCGCATAAATGGTCAGCATCAATACAGCAATTTCCAGTCGATTCCTGCAAAAACTAAATGACCATTCTCCTGATCTTATCAGTATAAAGCAGTACAAAAGCGTTCCCAATGTACACAGAGTCAATATCAGGTGCTGGATCCTAAAGCTTCCTATATTAATTTCAAACAATATAAGCGGGTAAACTCCTATCAAAAAGCTGAGTAGTATATGTATCGCAAGTTCTGCCTTATTTTTCCCTGCTTTCCTTTTATGTGGGCTGTTATTCCCCCAGTTTATCTTTTTCCATTTAAAATTTTTCATCTAATATAAAACTCCCAATATAAGATTTCTTCTTATCTTATACCGGGAGTTTTTAATTTTATTTCACTGCGCTTTCTTTAGCTGCTCACTGTGACCTGCAACTACCTGCTTTAAAACACTGATGTCCAAATCCATTCTGTCTATCTGATCTGCCTTTTCTATATATCTTTTATATGTACCAAGATAACATCCCTCAATTGTACTCAGCCTTGGAATTACATTGTTTTCCAGCTGAACTACTTTAACATATGTCATGCCTGCTTCTAATTTTTCTACTGATGTTTCTAAGTTAGATGTACATTCATCAAGTTTTTTCATTGAAACTTCCAAGTTAGATGTACGTTCATCAAGTTTTTTCATTGAAACTTCCAAGTTAGACGTGCGTTCATCAAGCTTTTTCATTGATATTTCCAAGTTTGATGTGCGCTTATCCAGCTTTTCCAGCTTATCATTGATGGGCTTTAATTTCTCATCAAACTTCTGATCCAACTTCTCGTCTAATTTTTCATCCAGTTTCCTGTCCAGCAAGTCTTCCATTGCTGTAAGCATTTTTCTGTCCAGCAAGTCTTCCATTGCTACAAGCATTTCTTTGTCTACCATCTTTCATCCTCCTGTGATCCGAATAGGCGAATTTACTCTTTTCGCCTATTTCATGTGTTTTGTTTGTATGAACCTTTGGCGAAAAGCCAGGATATCGGATATCCGATAATGCACTAAGAATTTCAGAATCTTTATGTGCGTGATTTAATTCATACATTTACTATAACACAATTATTGTTCGGGAGCAAGGAGATTTTATAAAAATATGGCAGCCTGATAAAATTATCTTTTTTATAATTCTAAGGAACTTCTACTTCCCAGGAATAAGATATGAAATTTTCAAGGTGCTTAATACTTTACATTCAATATATAAATAACTTGCATAAACATTATTTCATTTGCTAAATACTTCCATATATTGTTCAACACTTTTTTCTATACTATAAAATGATTCAATATATGTGCGCTCTCTGACATATGAACCATAGTCATCCATAATCAGACCTATACATCGCTTTAAATCAGCAACATCACTTTTTTTACAAATTAGCCCCATTCCTGTCTTTTGTACAACAGTTCTCACACCTGGCAAATCTGAAGCAATTACTGGAGTTCCACAAGTCATTGCTTCTACCTGCACCATTCCAAAAGACTCTAATGAATTAGTGCTGGGGAGAACCAGCACATCCAAAGATGAATAAAACTCTGCCATTTTATCTTCTGAAATTTTTCCTATAAACTGAATGTTGCTTATATTGTGCCTTTCAATATATTCTATCAGTTCAGAATAAATACTTCCGCCAGCTACTGTCTCATAATCTCCACCAATAACTAACTTGATATTTTCATTTTCCTTTTGAAGTAATTCAAAAGCTTTTATTAATATGTCTAATCCTTTTTCTCCTACAATCCTGCCGCAAAATCCAATTATGAACCCGTCATGTTTAATACGCTTTGTTTTTGGCAGCCTTTTTATTGGTGGAGAAATTTCTCTCATTTTGCCAATATATTTACAGGCAATTCTTGATGTTTTCATATATTCTATTGTATTCACCACAATATATCGCGTCCTTGCAAGTGCAATTCTATGGCACATATCCATTACGCAAACTATAAAACTATTTAACATTCCTTTAGGCAAATTAATGTCACAATGATATGTACATACTATCTTCTGCTTTGGTAATAAAGATGTAATTATTCCTGATTCTAACATTGGCAAATGAAGCCACAGCATATCTGCACACTTTGCGTACTTTACTGCCCACCTGACAAATCTAGGACTTACAATTCCTTTACTGAGTTTAAACCATATCGGTGCCCTGATTACCTTAACCCCATTTATTGTTTCATTTTCCAACAGTTTGCTATCATGCTGGCTTGTCAATACAGTAACATCGTTACCTCTGGCCACTAATTCATTACATAGCAATCGTGCATATTCACTTACCCCGCTTACATAAGGATAATAGTAATTTAATATTACCAATATTTTCATTCTGCCCACATACCTTTCTTTTGATAGATTTGACATATTAATACACAAACACCTACACCGTCAATCCTATCTTTCTTCGTATAGAGCAAAATAACTCCCTATGCTCCAAATCTTATAAGCTAGGCCAGAACTTTCCCAGAAAAGACTGACTATAAAAAACAAAGAAAGCCTTTGACAAGTGCATTTTTTCCATAATAGCTATCCCCAAAAGTACAACTCTTACTATGTATCGTTCACCCTTTACCCCCCCTAGCAAAAGCTTTCGTCTTAATTTATTTTTTTTCATATATCCAAACACTCTATCATACTCATTTCTCATACTGTTCATCTCCACTTTTCTTCCACTCTGTAGCAAATACCATATATAGTATTTATAAATAAAATAATCAAGCATTTCAGCATTTCTCAGTTTTCCAGAATATTTTTTACGAATATACTCAAAGTACTCACTGGATTTTTCAAATGTTTCTTGTGGAAATCCCTTCAATTCCGTATGTGATGTTGATTCAGGATTATCACGCCATATATATCCAACATAATTACATAATTCCACTTTAGGATTAGTCATATATACTTCCACTGTAAAAATAATATCCTCTCCAAATGGGATATTGCGCAATGTCATTCCATTCCTTCTTAAATATTCTTTCCGAAACATTTTTCCCCAAGGTGCAACACTTTGTACTAAAGCCGAAAAACTATCCTTATATTTTCGTACATATAAAGTCTTACCATTCTCATCAACTTTTTCAAAATTGCACACAACAATATCTATATCATGGGCCGACATTATGCCTGCCATATACAAAACATAATCCGGTTCCAGTTCATCATCGCAATCTACAAAACAAACATACTCACCAGTTGAATGCTCCAGTCCAAATTGCCTGCTGCCTCCTGCTCCCAATTTTTCATCTGTATAAAACGCATGTATAATCTGAGGATGCTCTTTTTCAAAATTTTTTACAATATCCGCCGAACCGTCTGTTGATGAATTTACAACAAGTATAATCTCAATATCTTTATAAGACTGTCGCAGCATACTATTAATGCATTTTTCTAAATATTTTTTCGAATTATAAACTCCACAAACGATTGAAACTTTCACAGTCTTCTTCTCCACTTTGTATTTTCAAAAAATTTCTTTTTCCTTTATTATCGTTTCTCCGGCAATTAAATAACCCCTTTATCCGTTCATATCTCTTAAAATATCCAAATATATTTTCCCACTTTCAATCAAATTATTTCTCTGCCATTGGTCATTTTTTTCTATTGTTTTTCTCTTTTCAGACGCTCTTCCCTGCCAATGCACAACTTGCATTTCCGGATTATAAATTGAAATATATTTTTTCTTTTTTACTCTTAAATACAATATTAGTTCTTCATAATAAAAATTTGTTTCGGGGTAAAATAAATACTCTTCTTTAT
>VSNT01000058.1 GCA_009774465.1 Lachnospiraceae bacterium | reverse complement strand
TCTTTTTGGGAAATGGATGGGAAGGGAGGAGGATAATTTATAATCTGCCATCGGAAAAAACTTCTTCTGCATGGACATAGTATTTTTTTAAAATCCTGTTTTGGGCATTTTCTGGGTGAAATATTTGCACAGAAAGTGCCTTTTTTAAGCAAAAACTGGTCTAAAGGGTATAAATCCGGCTGAAATTTTGCCCCAAATTTTATTTTGGGCAGTTTTTTCTCATTTTGGGCGAGATTCGGGGCAGATTTTGGGCGGAAATTTATGAACTGAAAAACAAATAAAACTTCCGTGGTTTTTGCAGAAATTACCATTAAAACTCTTATGTAATAATAATTGCAGAAACAGTTTGCAAGAGGGAGGATGATATTTTATGAAGCCGAAAGGATATAAAAGAACCAGATGCGAAAAGCGGAGCATGAGTAAATGTGCAGATGGTGTAGCCCGTACTTATAATGCCATTGAATCAAAATATGCAGAGAAGTTGGAAGCTGATTCCGATGTGAAGGAGTTCCGAACTCAGGTGCTTCTGGATGGACTGGAGCTTGGAGAATACTGCTCTGATTTTGTGGCTGTAAAGACAGATGGCGACCTGATGGTAAGGGAGTGTGTATTCAGGAAGCACCTGACAAAGCCCATGACAGCAAAGATGCTGGATGCCTCAAGGAATTACTGGAGGAGGAGAGGGGTGGCAGACTGGGGGATTGTCGTAGAGAAGAAGGAGGCTTCGGATGGAGAAGAACCAATTGATTAAGGTCTATGGGACGATATACAGGGTGCTGGCTGTAGATGGGGAAGATATCCTCCTGATTGACTGCATGAAAAGGACGATGCCGAAGTGGCATGAAGCCGGATGGACTGATGGGTATGAGGAATGCAGTGAGGAGGAGCTGTCAGAGGCTACAGGCATAATCGTTGTAGACGAACAGGATATGGAACCAAGAGCCAGATGTACTGCCCATGAAAGGTTTACAGTCGTTGCAGGCATTCTTCCTTTTATTGGCGATGACAGGATTAGGACAGAAGCTGTTAAGAGGGTATCAAAAGAAAAAGGGATATGTCAACAGACAGTCAGGAATTATTTATGCCGCTATCTTGTATGCCAGTCCATATCTGCCCTTGTCCCAAAAGAGAGGGCAGTTTTGGAGAAGGAATTAACCGGGGATGAGAAGAATTTCAGATGGGCTTTGAACAGGTTTTATTTTACGAGACATAAGAACAGTTTAAAGACAGCCTACACTTACATGCTCAAAGAAAGATATTGTGATGGCGAAGGGAATCTACTTGAGGAATATCCATCGTTCAATCAGTTCCGATATTTCCATAGCAAGTACAAAACGCAGCAGAATACGATTATATCGAGGCATGGCATCAAGGAGTACCAGAGGAATTACCGTCCCCTGCTTGGGGAGGGAGTGCAGGAATTCGCACCAAATGTCGGGACCGGAATGATCGATGCAACAGTATGCGACATCTATCTGGTGGATGGCGGAGGAAACATTATCGGAAGGCCGGTGCTCACTATTGTCACCGATTCCTTCAGCAATGGTTTTGTGATGGGCTACTCCCTCACATGGGAAGGCGGGACTTATTCATTAAGGGAACTGATGCTTAATGTACTTGCTGACAAGGTGGAATGGTGCAGAAAATTCGGCATCCTGATAGACAGGAAACAGTGGGATTCGGATAAGCTGCCGGGAGTCATCGTGTCTGATATGGGGAGCGAGTACCAGTCTGCCACTTTCGCCCAGATCACAGAACTTGGGGTTATTCTGGTAAATCTTCCACCATTGCGCCCAGAATTGAAATCCATTGTTGAAAAGAGCTTCCATCTCTTGCAGGAGTCAACAAAGCCATATCTGATGGATCATGGATATGTGGATAGGGATGCCGGGGAGAGGCTTGCCCCGGATTACCGCAGGAATGCCTGTTTGACTATGGAAGATTATGAAAAGGTGGTCATCTGTGCGATCCTTTACAACAATGCCCAGAGGATCGTGTCAGATTATCCTTACACACAGGAGATGATAGACGAAAATGTACAGCCATATCCCGGCAGCATTTTTGAATGGGGCAAGGGGCAGCCGGGATGCAACCTGATAACAGTATCACCAAGACAGCTGGTTATGACTCTGCTTCCAAGAACCAAAGCAAAATTTACAAGGCGGGGGCTGCTTGTATCTGGCCTTCGGTATGATTCCAAAGCAGGGAACTTTACAGAGGACTATCTGAGAGGTGGTGAAGTAGTAGCAGCATATAATCCTGAATCTGCTGATACAGTGTATCTGTTGAGGGAGGGTGAATTTATAGAATTCAATCTGATAGAATCCCGTTTCTCCGGTAGAAGTTTTGGGGAGATCAAAAAAATGCTGTCCGAACAGAAGAATCTTGAGAATGATGCTGTCCATGAGAACCTTCAGGGCAGGGTTGATCTGGCATCGCATGTGGAGAGGATCATCAGCGGCACAGGGCAGGACAGGGATGTCAACCTAAAAGGTATCAGGAGTACCAAGAACAGGGCTAAAAGAGAGAGGCATAAAGATTTTGTGGAGGAGGTGGATAAAGGTGAATGACTTAACAGTACAGATGCCAAAGATGATGATGGGGAAGGAACTGGAGGAGGCGATGCTGTCGCTTCCCATATATGATCCCGCAGTTTGCCATGCCGATGCCGCAGCGAGGCTTGTGGCACTGAATGATATGATGGAGGTCTATGTCCCGTCACAGATGAGCTGTGAGATATACAGCAAGATATACCTGTCCATGATCCATTCCCTCAGGAAAAAACAGACAGTGGATGCAGTCAGGCAGGGGAACCAGAATTTCAGGAGGATTCAGGGATTAAGCTATAACTCAGTTCTGGGCGGGGCAGACAGCTTCTCCATCATCGGTCCCAGCGGGATCGGAAAATCGACAGCACTGGCGAAATCCATCGCTTTGTCCGGGGGAGAGCAGATTATTATGACAAAAGAACCCTATGCACAGATCATCCCCTGTATCAATGTGCAGTGCCCACATGACTGCTCTGTGAAGGGGCTGCTTTTAGCCATTTTGTCACAGGTTGATGTGATAACAGGCAGTGGATACCAGCATAATGCAGTGAAAAACAGGGCATCCATCGACAGCCTGATCGGGACTGTATCGCAGGTGGCACTGAATAATATCCTGCTCATTGTGATCGATGAGTGCCAGAACATCTGCCGGAACAAAAATGGTGTAAACCTTGTGGCTTCCATGACACAGCTCATCAACAGCAGCGGGGTTTCAATCTGCATGGTGGGGCTGCCGGAAACAGAGATGTTTTTCGGTCAGGAGATGCAGCTTGCGAGGAGAAGTGTGGGACTTTCTTATACAGCACTGCCATATGACAGCTATTTTATAAAATTTTGTGAGGTTTTGTTTTCTTATCAATATGTGGCAGACAGGGCAAAATGTACACCGGAACTGACAGAACTGCTTTATGAATGTTCAGGCGGGATCATTGCCATTCTTGTTTCGCTCATAATGGAGGCACAGCAGATCGCAATCCTGTCAGGAAAAGAAAAACTGAATAAAGAGACGATCCTACTGGCATATAAGGAAAGGCTCAAAAATGTGCAGGGCTTTGTATATGTGGATGGGCAGAAGAAGAGCCAGACTTCTTCTGTTTCAAGCAAAAAGGCTGTGAATGGTAAAGGCAGGCTGATAATTTCAGAAGAAGATACAGATGGAGAGTTTTTTATGGAATTGACAGCCAAGATGGGAGAAATGGATACAGATATCATATCCTTCCTGAATGGATATGGGATACATGCGGAGGAGGTGGCTGTATGATCGGTTTTATGCCCTGCATATACCCGGATGAACTGATGTATAGCTGGTTCTGCCGGTATTTTGTCCACTCCGGGTATGCCACTAATAAAATGGCACTGAATGACCTTCTTTATAACAGGCACTGCAATCCGAGCAAGGAGTTTATCGGGCATCTGAACCCGGATATGGAGCAGTTTATGAAAAGGCTGTATCCGGGCCGGCAGTTGGTTTTGGAGCACACAATGTTCCCACAGTATGCAAGATTTATTGAAGGCTCCAAAAAGAAAAATGCCCTGTACCATCTGGAGCAGGATTTTTGTGATGCACACCATCTGTTTGCAATCCTTCCAAGAAGTGAAGGGGATCACTTTTTAAAATACTGTCCTTTGTGTGCAGCAGAGGAAAGAAACCTTTATTATGGCGAGGCATACTGGCACAGGAAGCACCAGATCAGGAATATGAATGTGTGTACCAGACATAGGTGCAGGCTTGTAAATTCAGAGATCCCAGCCAAGAGTGATCATGTCTTTACACTTGATCCGGCAGAGACTGCCATAAAGGATACTGCTGCTGAATCCGTTACAGATCCCTGTGAACTGGAATTTGCCTGTTATATGGAGAAAATTTTTGACTCCCCTATGGATTTTCAAAACGACATCCCTATCGGTGCAGTCCTTTATTTTGGCATGGAAGGGACAAAATATATGTCAAAGACATGCAGGATCAGGAATACAAGGCTGCTGGCAGATGATATGCAGGATTTCTTTTCCAAGATTGGGCTGGCAGATATAGCCAGCTATTACCAGATACAGAGGACCTTATTAGGGAGCCGGTCTAATTTCTTTGTAGTCAGCCAGATGGCCTTTTTTCTTGGGATGCCTGTGGAGAGTCTGGTCAGTCCTGAACTGTCCGAAGAACAGCTTATTCAGGAGAGGAATGCCCGCAATCCGAAAAGGGAGGAATGTCCACAGGACTGGAACATTTATGATGAGGAGATGGCGCCGGTAGTAGAGCAGGCTGCCTATGATATTTATCATGGGAATATGAACGATGCAGGCAGGCCGGATAAAGTGACAGAGCGGCTGATAAAAAAGTATACCGGGCTGACAGTACACAGGCTCGAAAATATGCCTAAATGCTGTGAGATCCTCCGCGGATATAAAGAGACTTATGATGAGAACTGGGCAAGGAGGATGGTATGGGCTTATAAGAAACTCAAAGCTGAAAGACAGGGTGGTCCTGTATTCTGGACTGATATCCGAAAACTGGCAGGGGTAAAGAAACATAAAGTCAGTGACAGCTACCAATATCTTGAAAGGTATTCAAACAGAGATATAGCAGATGAGATCATTTCTTTGACTTATAATGATACAGATGAATGATGGATCGTTTTAATTTAATATTATGCTGTATTGCAATAGTTTTGGTAGAGAAAGAAGTCAAAATAAACCAAAACCAGTATTGAAGATATAGGCTGATATGGATCAACAGGAAGGAGGTAATAGCAGTATGTTTGATTTTGATATGAGCAAAGAATACAGTATCCCAATAGACATAAAACTGAGGACATTAAGGATCAGAAGACATCCAGTACAGACTGATGATAGTCTGATTGTTAAGGACTGTCTGGAATCTGAGGGCGAAATTTCGCTGTATAGAAGAAGCTGTGATGATTCAGAAATGACGATTGACGATTCTGATATTTATATCCAAAACAGAAATGATAGTTTACTGGCAACGATGAAGGTTATGGTGTTTCCAGACAAGAAAGAAGTTCATATATGCAAAATGGCATATGAGGCTGGACAGGAAGCATTGATACCGATTCTTTGGGAGAAAATATTATATTTTGCAGGATTTTATGATTGTATTATCAGTATCGCAAAGAATCCAAAGATAAGTCTCATTAATGAGGCAGTGTGACCATCTGCCTTGTTGGCAAACGGGAAGCTGCTTCAGCAATCCCAAAAGACACCAAAAAGAAGAAAATGTGATATACAGTGGCAGCATTTTCTTTTCTGGGATGCTGCCCTGTGTGGATATTTTTCAGGAAAGTCTGTTGTCAGCCAATACATTTAAAGCTGTTTTTCTGTTTTGGTGTGTGGGTGCGAAGCACCCGATTATTATAATCTATAGATCATGTCAATTATTAGATCATGTCAGCATAAATCAGATTTAAACTGTCGGTTCTTCTGAAAAGGATATTATACTTTACAGAAAGATATGATTTATATGTAAGCAATAAAAAAATCAAATGATAAAGAGTAACTGGTGTATATCTCATCGGTGGTTCTTTTTGTATTTTTGCTTGTCCTGTTCCAAATATGAGAGTACGATATTGGCGGGGAATTCACAATATTTGGATTCTGTGCTACGGGACTTCCAAATGAAATTGTCATTGAGGTAATATACATTTGATGAGCCTGTTTTTGCTGTACAGATCAATTCATGGTCTTTCAAGTCCTGTATGCATTTGACAACTGTAGAGCGGGATATCCCAAAGTAATCCATCAGGCATACTTGGGAACATATAACAGCATCAGCCCCATTCATATGTTTAACCAAAAAGAGCAGTATGTCCAGTGCATGTGGATTCATTTTATTGAATTTTGCCATAAATGAGGGGGCTTCGGAGCTGATCTGTATCAAGCTCTGCAATGGGAACTGTCTTTTATCATTCTGGCTGTTCGCAGTGTATTGATTTACAGAATCATCAGATTCTAGGGGCAATCCAGTTGGAGCAGATATCCTGTTTATTGTATTCATGCTTAGATCATTCCTTTCTGGCTGTATTTATATTATTAATATGAACTTTTTTGCCTTAGATAAATAAAAAAATTCATATAACTGGATGCTGTTTAAAATTTGATCATATTGCAGGGAATGTATTCGTTCTGCAGCAATCTATTATTCATTACAAATCTTAATATAAATTATTATTTTATTGTTGACTTGTAGATGGATGCGCGGTAAAGTGAATATACAAATTCTTGATACTATAGAAATCAGAATAACCATATCCCTATCAGCTGGTCAATGAGACTGGTACTCTCTATTACATTTATTGTTAATAGCTTAGGGAACAGATTCGTGATCAATCAATTATTTTAACGATTGGTCCTGATGATGTTTTTTGCTTAAAACAATGGATGAAATAGAGTGTACCAGTTTTTTTGTACAAATTCTGTTACGAGTCGTAAAAAATATTTCATTAAAATAGGAAAAATTTTTCTTTATCAGCAAAAAAATATCATATTTATTTCAGAAATAATTGCACCTTGAAAACTGAATATGTTTTACAGCACAGCAGGCTGTATTTGATGGCGATAATAGAAAAGTTCTGCTTCCAATCTGTAAGGTTTTTGTTTCCCAATGGGTAGCAGAATAATCTTTTAAAAATATCATAAAAATCCAGTATATAAAGCAGGTTTCAAGGATGGGGAATAAATAATCACTTATAAAATATAAAAGAAAAATTTAAAAATAAAAAAGAATTTGATTTTCATAAATGAAAAAGTATTAAAAGAGGAGATGTTTTTATGAAAAAGAATAAGACAAAAAAGACCAGTATCATGCAGGCATTGGAGGATTTGAAAAGCTCAGGGGGAGATGTCGAGGCTGTTAATAAATTAATCGGTCAGCTGGAAGAAAACAAGGAACTTCAGGAGATTGTAGAAAAGATATTCAGAAACCGCCTGTATCCTGACAAGAGCCTAACATGGCTAAAACTTCGAGGAGATGTAGAGTTCAGCAGGTTCCTTTCGCCCAATGCGATTACGGTCCTGATCGCAATGTGTCAAAATATGAGGCATGGGAATCTGTTACAGATCAGTCAGAGGAAGATCATGGAGATAACATCAATCAGTTCCCCGAAAGCAGTAGTGAAAGTATTAGACGAATTGATATCATATGGAGCCATCGCAGTCCGACTCAAAGGAACATCACATAGACCTCCTGTTTATATGATAAACCCGGTAATTGCAACAGTTGGGACCGAGAACAAAAAACTGTAATTCATTTTTTGGGAGTATTCCGATAGGTCGGATAAAGTAGCTGCGGGGTATAAGAACCCAAGGGATAAATGGAAAACACTGACCAAGTTCAGAACATACTCAAAAGGGTATGACAAACTGGAGGAAGGGACAGGAACTGTGTATTTCAATAAGATCAATGAGCCGAATATCAGAAAGGATGCGAAACTTGCAAAAGAAGATTGCATAATGGAAACAACATTAGACTGACTGCCGGAGAGTTCTTTATTATGATGATATTGCATAGTTTGGGCTTTTGATGGGATTGGCTTCAGCAGATTAAAAAATGTGTAATAAGTTATACACAATTTGACAAACTTAAACCTGTAGATATGGGTTTAATATAATGCTGTAAAATTGGATTGGAAAGCAGTCTGTTAGCACATTAGATATGTGCTTTTTATATTTATCAAATCCCCCTCCCTTCCCTTTATCTTCCTTCCTATTTCCATTATTAAATATCATCTAGCCTCAATAATTCCTATAATGGCATGAAGGATAAGCGAAAAAGGGTGTTGATGTAGAGAGGTAGACTATGAACTATTAGAGAAATTCAGAAAAAAAGATGGAAAGGAAGAGGAATCAAACATCACTGAAGAAATTCCTATTAAAAATGCTGTTTATGATGTTGTGTATGGGATTTGTAGGGGTAAAAACATTAGAATAGTAACTGTTAGGTCAGATATATTTCTGGATGAAAGTTGGAGAGACAGCACCTATACCTGATGCCTAACTATTCGCTGTATTATGCCTAAAGTTGCACCTATAGATGATGCTTAGTGTGGTCTCGTTATAGGAGAATATGCATCATATATAGTGATGTCTGTTTTTAAATTATACATATTTTAGATGTCAGCTATAGGTGATGCCAGAAATAAATGCTGTGGAATTATATTGTAACACCTATAGGTGATGTCATTTTCTCAAAAGCAGGCTATTGAGCGATATGGTGTATGATTATGACATAGAAAAAATCAGAAAAGGAGGATATGCAAGGAGTGGATTTTAGAGAATTTTTGACACATGAAGAAAGAGAGCTGATGGATGCTCTTGTGAAAAAGGCAGAGGAAAGAAAAAGGAAGGAAGAGGAGGTTTATAGCCGACAATATATTATGTTGGAATGCCAGTGTGGCTGCCTAAAGCACATGGATGAAGGAAAAAGGAAGAAACCAGATTCTTGTGAAGAAATGCAGGAGCTGTTAAGCCTTATCTGCAATTTTTGTCGGAAACATGGTGGTATCTGCCATAGAGACAGAGAAGATGAGGGAGATGATGAACTACCTTTTGGATAGCAGTGGATCAGGAGAGGAAGAAAAAGGGGAAGAAGGAGAATTCCAGAGATTTTATCATGCCGGGAGGATGGATGTCCTATTCAACTTGGTATATGATGGAAAAATTTCATTGGATGAAGCAGCCGCTTTTGCCGGGATGAGTATTGAAGAAGCATATGATATGCTCAATGGGTGGAAAGAGGCACAGGAGATGCGAGGGAAGGGAAGAGGATAAAATGCCAGCCTGTATAGTTATGTGTACAGGCTGATATTTAATAATACTGAGGAGGATTTAGATATGGCTACAGAAATAAAGGAATACCTGACAAAAAGAGAGATGAAGAAGGTATTTAGAATTTTAGACAAGGCAGGCAGAAGGATAGAAAAAAAGAGAAGAAAAAAATGTGGCAATGAAAAATCAGTCCTCTATTTTAATTGTCAGTATGGTTCATGCAGTAATGATGGCAGGACTGATTATCAGTGCTGGAAAATGATGGAGGATATCTTGGAGAAGATTATGAAGCACTGTCAGGAAAGGGGATGTCCTTATGCCAATGGTTCTGTTGAAGGGATCGATGAGGAATTTCCAGAGGGATGGGAGTAAAGATGATATGTGTGGTATGGAATTTATGGAGAGGAAGAAAAAACATAGGAAAGATAATACAGGCACTTGCAAATGACCAGCTTTTTGTGAATGATATTAACCAGAAAAAAACTCCTGAGCATCAGCGACTGAGTGATAAATGTTGTGAGTTGCAAGAAAAGTTGGAACAGAAGCTGGATGATGAAGGCAAAGTCCTTCTGACCGAATTGGTGGATACAATCTATGATGAGGAATATCTTGAAACATTAAAGAGATTTAACAGAGGATACAGCTTGGGAGTGCTGATGACAATGGAGGTGTTTGAGGATTACAACAGTTTTTTCGGAAAAGGGGGAGAGGAGTGAGTATTATTGAGAAACTATATAATGGTGAGATATCCCCGGTGGAAGATATGATTCCTTCCGATCCGGATTACAGAAAGATATGTTGGCAGATTGGGGAGGAAAGGGAATATTTTGAAAAAACATTATCGGAAAAAGATAAAGAGCGATTTAAAAGGTGGAATACCCTTATATACGAATATGAAAAGATGATTGAATTGGAAAACTTCTCAAACGGGTTCAAGCTAGGAATGCAATTAGGCTGTGAGGTGTTTGGACAGGAGAGGCAGGATGGTGTCAACTTTGAAGAAAAAAAGAGGGAAACAGAGGAAATGATCTCTGCTAAAAAGTGAGATAGAAGCGAAAGGATATAATTGTATTATAGAAAGAAAGGCAGATATGCCAGTCTGCCAGATGCCATATTTTTCCTTGTAATATAATGATGAAAGGGCTTTCCGTGAGGGGGATGGCTCTTTTTTCATGGGCTTAAAAAACTCATATTATAAATATATACTCGATACATAAGAATGAGGAAAAATCTATGGATATTGAAAATGAAATATTACAGAAGATTGAGAAATCTATAATTAAAAATGATATCTCTTTGACAGATAAATATGAACTGTGGTTATTTCTTGAAAAAAATATAAAGGAACATAACAGGTGCCTTGCAGTCGTCATATTTGATGAGATTGCAGAAAATAAAAAAGAATCTATGAAAACATATAAGAGCCTTTGTATATTTGTTCTGGAGAAGTGTTTCTGGAAAACAGAGACAGGCTGTATGGATGCTTCAAAACTTTCCAGTAAGAAAATCGGGGCATTCATTACAGAAGTCATGGAAAAATTTAATCTGAAGGAGATTGAAAAGGCGATATTTATACAGCTTCTGGAAATTGGTCTGGTCAGGCTGGAAGAAAGAGGGCTGTTAAATTTCATCCCGGATAGAATGCTGTTCCGTAAATATATTGCATCGAAGGCTACCATATCTTATATCCAGAATCCATATACAAAGGAAGAAACAGAAAAGTTTATGGAGTGGACAGAGGAGCATCCGGCAGATGTGAGGGCACAGGCGGTAAGCCTGTGGTTTACAAAAGGACTTACATTAACGGATATCGTTACACTGACAAAGAAAGGCTGTTGGGGGGATAGCAAACATGTTGGCTGTATTGAGAGAGAAGGAATGGAGCTATTCCGCAGCACTGTCAGATCACAGATCGTCAGGCGAGCATTGGATACACATCCCAAAAATGTTCAGTATATTTTTGCAGTTCCAAATTCAGACTACAGTGGATGGGAAAGGCTGACTGAAAGGGGGCTGCTATTAAAGCTCAAGGCAATCTGTAAAAAGACCGGCATTCCCTATAAAGCAATTTTGTTAAATGAAGCGATAAAATTAAAATGAGGTGAAAAAGCCAGAATCCGGCAGAGTATATCCCGGTATTTTGGCTTTTTGCCTGTTAAAAGGTGTTATGTGGCTCAGCTAGGGGGATGTTCTTTCTCATACTGATGAACTAATTTGTAGAATGAATTCGCCTTTAGACCGAGAGCAGCCATTGCGGCGATGGCTGTTATTTCTTTGGATTTCCACTTTTGATAGTATTGCTCAAAATCTGAAGGGAATTGAACTGGTGGCCTGCCAATGCATCTGCCGGTCTTTTTGCTGATTTTCTTGCCGGAAGCCTCGTCAACAGGCATGGCGGCAAGTCCTTCAGCCTGTCGGGAGCGGATGGTCAGTCGTTCATTTTCGGCGATAGAGGTAAGAACTTCAATAAGAATGTTATTGATCATATCCAGAATCCACTCCTGTCCTTCAGCAATATCTGTCATGGTGGAAGGAATGTCGAGGATTTTCACCCGGACTCCCAGATCGGAGAAATACTGGAGTTCTTTTTTGGCCTCATCCTTATTTCTGGAAAAACGATCCAGAGACTTGATATAAAGAGTATCGCCTTTGACCAGCTTTCCAATTCCGACTTTGAGGGACTGGTATCCCGGTCTGTTAAAATCTTTCCCACTGGCTTTGTCGGTGACGATCATATCCTCTGGAACATACTGCCGGAGGGCAAGAAGCTGCCTGTCAATATTCTGCTCCCTGCTGCTCACCCTTGCATAGCCTACGATCTTACCCATTGAAGCCTCCTTTCTTTTAGTAAAACTCTTCTGAATTTATAAATACTGGTAAATTGTGTATATAAGGTTTTATCAATAGATATAGCCATATTTTTAGGCATTTGTATAAGTTTACTTTTATCAACAGTATAGCAACTGCCTTATGGAAGGGATTTTGGCAGACATGGACAAGGGAAATAGGCAGAGAGAAACTAAAGGGAAACAGAAGAGCCAGTAAAAGGGGTGTGTTCAAAAAAAGAAATATAGACGCAGACACAGAGCATATAGTGTGGCTATATGCTCTGTAACAGATAGATGTTTCTATTGCAGATACATTTTATTGTACACATTGTTGACTGCTTCGGCATAGAGCGAGAATGAATGCTTTTTATTTCTTTTATTGATATTTTTCAGGTACAGATATTCATCTCTGATATCAGGCCACCCATTGTCTTGAATAATATCCTGCACTTTTTTATCTATATCAGAGTTTAAAGAACGGAAAACAAACTCATATGATTGTTGTGATTTATTGTTTTTCAGATAATAGTATCCGTCATTCCTGCCATTATTTCCATAATAGATAACAGCGAAATCACAGCCATAGAGTACTTTCTTTTGGCTTTTGTCTATTACCTTTATCGTGATGGATGATGTTGAATCTTTTGGGAATGAATATTTTGTTTCATGTAAAGCTGTTTTCAATGATGCCATAAAATGCTGCTTTATAGTTTTAGCATCATAATGATACCCATTGTCAGGGGGAGTGAGGACTAAATTATAATCAAAATCGTATCCGCTGTTTCCGTTTTGGATTCTGGTTACAAGATGTCTTTTTCCACTGCCGATTAGGCGGAATTGGAATGTCAGCCCATATTTTTTCCGCATTTCGATCTGCACACACTTAATGATCTGTTCCAAATCTCTTCTGACAGGGGCATACTCGGATTTTTTTACATATTCATACATAGCTTATATCTCCTTTCGCCCATGCCTCCCATACAATCTTAATAATTGTATCATTGTAGGATATCATATTTCTGCTTTTTGTCAACATTGAAATTTATTTTATAGGAATGTGGTTCACTTTAATCGCTTCATTTTCCTTTCTTTTCCATCAGGTTGCCTTTTATGAGCAACCCTACTGCTAATTTTTGCCCCGTGGAATGTAAATATCTGAAAGATATGGAAAGAGGATAGATTTTCTATATGTGGGCTGTTTCTGAACCAATGACATCCTTGAACTAATTAAATATGTTTAATCGTCATAATAGTTAAACATATTTTCATAGATATCTCGGGTCTGCTCTTCATCTCCCCATGATAAGGGATCATCTGCATAGCAAAGAGTAAAGAAGGGTTCCTTATCTTGGATATTTCCCGGCAGGTTTTTCCACAAATCATACATTCGGTGAGCAAAGTCTTTTATATCAAGACAATTTTTGTAATATGCTTTTAATTTGTTCATCAAAATTTTACCAAACTGTTCATAGTCAAGAATGCTGTAGTCAGTGTGTGTGCTTATATAAATAATAGCTTTTTTAATATCTGTTTCCCATTCAAGATATAATAAGTCATCGTCTGTAATGTTATGAAGAAATAATTCATCAAGTCTTTTATTATATTCAGTTTCTTCTATGATGCCTTCGTATAGCAGTAATGCGAAAGCCAACAATTCTTCCATGTGCCTCTACTCTTTCTGATTTAATTTATTTACACCATTATATCATGTCAATATAAAAGTTTCTATGAAAGCGCAGAGGAACCATTGGAAAGGTACAAAATTTTAATTTTTTAAAAGATTCATATTTTAATTGTAAAAATTAAAAAATAAGGAGGCCAAATGAAAAAAGAGAATAAAACTGGAAAAAATCAAGATTTGGGACTGAATGCGAAATATATTGGTATTTACAGGAGAGCTTGCGGGAGATTTGAAGATATGATGATAAGAGGTCCCAATTTATAATTAGGATCAATGCATTCATTATTCCATCCCAAATACCTCTTTATAATGTTATTACAGAAGCCACAGCTCAATCGTCAGTGCTGTGGCTTCTTTTTGTGTAACTGTTTTTTTAGAAAAGCTCATTTTCTTTATGAAATAATAATTTGAAAAGAGGAGATGAGAGAATATGTGTAGAAACGGTGATATCTTTTGGGCACAATTAGACGAGGATATAGATAGAGGAAGTATTCAGACTGGCTTCCGGCCAGTGCTGATCGTTTCCAACGACAAAGCCAATCAGTTTTCTTCGGTGGTTACTATCGTACCGATTACAAGCAAGTTATGGAAGAAGAGTCTTCCGACTCATGTGTTTATTACTGGATATGGATTAAGACAAAGGAGCACAATATTAGTAGAACAGATCACATCGCTAAACAAATCCCGTCTAAATGAGTATGTCGGGAACATTCGGGAAACAGCTGTTGAAACATTAGTGAAAAGAGCTATTGCAGTTCAATTGAATTTGTAAGAATCAGAGAAATCTTACATATCATTAAAAACCCGGCAGATGTTGTCGGGTTTTTATGATGCAAAAATCATCTTCTTTCCCTTCCCTTTTCAATCAACATTCTTTTATGGGAAAATCCCATATTGAGCATTGCGACAGAGAGGCTAGGGGAAAAGAACGGGAAAGAGGAGGTTGGATCGATTGTATCGGAAAAAGTGGTGCGGCGTCGCAACACTTTTTTTAAATCGGTGAATCAGGTTGTGGCAGTGGCAGAGGACTTTTTTCGCTGTCTTTTGGGAATAATGAGCGGTGATTTTGTGGATATGCTTTCCTTGGTGATCACACATTTAGAGATGTTTTCCCTGTCTGGAAGATCATACATGACATCGAGCATTACATCTTCCAGTATGCTCCTCAGACCACGGGCACCAGTTTTTTGCTCTAATGCAATTTTCGCAACCTCTCTCAAAGATTCTTCTTCAAAGACCAGCTTGATGCCATCTTTCTTAAAAAGAAGATGGTATTCTTTTGTGATTGCATCCTCTGGCTCTGTGAGAATACGGATCAGGTCATTTTCTGAGAGCTCATCCAGAGAGCAACGAACCGGGAGCCTGCCTATCAATTCTGGGATTAAACCATAGTGGATTAAGGATTGCTGATTTAATAATTGGGGTGTAGGGTTTTTATTGGATGTAATAGCTGATTGGAATCCCATAGGCTGCTTTTTCTCTCCCGGATTATCGAAAATTCCCTCAAAAGCACCGCCACAAATAAAAAGTACATTAGAGGTATCAAAAAGGACAGAGTTATCATCGTCTTCTTTATATCTTGCCCGACCAGTGATTGGCACAGAAACTTCGCACCCTTCTATTAATTTGAGTAATGCTTGCTGAACACCCTCACCGGACACATCTCTTGTAATACTCCTACTTTCCCCTTTTCTTGCAATCTTGTCAAACTCGTCAATATAAACAATGCCTCTCTTTGCAAGTCTGAGATTCCCGTTTGCAACATCGAGAAGTCTTTGCAGGCATAGATCGACATCTTTCCCTACATATCCGGCTTCTGTCAATGTCGTTGCATCTACGATAACAAATGGAACATTCAAAATTTTGGCCAGTGTCTTTACCAAGAGAGTTTTCCCGCAGCCACTTGGTCCGGCGAGAAGAATGTTGGATTTTTTGATCAGTCCTGTTTTATCATTCAGCCTTTTATTGTGGTTGTATATTGCAACCGACAGGATTTTTTTCGCCTGCTCTTGACCAATGATATATTTGTCTAAATGACGATGGATTTCGCTCGGTGTCATGGTAAAAGGCTGTTCAAGGGTTGGTTTCTTTTGCTGTTCGGAAACATTTGGGTTCCAAAACTGTTTCATAGCCTTTCTCTGTCTGGCATGTGAGCGGTTATTTATCTTATCATGCATAACAGCATATGCCAGATCGGCACACATGTCGCACAAATGTATGTCTTCTGCAACCGGGCTCTGAATCATACGGAAGACCTGATTTAGATTTCTCCCACAAAAAGAACAAGTTCGCATTTATAATACCTCCTGATAATTGATACCCCTATTTTATAATCTGTTTTTAAAAGATAATTCTTGCAAAAATGGTGGCAGGGGAGCATGGAGTATAATAGGGATATCAAATATAAGGAATCTATATTATGATAGAAGGGAGGCAGTTATTATGGAAAAAAGTGGAGGCAGGATGATAAAGAAGTCAGAAAAACAGGAAGATTTTAAAAAGAGATTTACAAGAGCGGTGATAGCATATGTGTTATTTCTCATAATGGTCTTTGCGGGGTTCAAGTATATCTGGGTATTGAGTCTTGTTCCGACAGGAAGTATGGAACCAGCAATAAATGAAGGCGATATTGCTCTGGGGACAAGATATGATACAGAGGAAGATGATATAAAGAGGTATGACATCTTAATATTTTTTCCGCCGGATGAACCAGATACTACCTATATAAAAAGAGTGATCGGTCTGCCCGGAGATATTATCGAGGTCAGTAATGGCAAGGTATATGCCAATGGGGAAGAATTGGATGATTCGTTTGTCAAAGCCCCAATGAACAGGAGAGGGGATGGAGTTTATGCAGTGCCGGAAGGTTGTTATTTCTTTATGGGAGATAATCGCAACAACTCAAACGACAGCAGGTTTTGGAAGGAAAAATATGTTCCGATGGAGAACATTGTTGCGAAGTCTAAATATATAATCCATCTGCCGAATTTGACAGATGATAAATAGATATAAAATTATAAGATGAGCAAGAAAGTGTATGTTTATGGGATTGCCGGTAACAGGTAATTCCTTATTTTAATGTATTTATTATAAAAGGGAGGCGGCTACAGCCAGAGGAATTGAAGAACGGACTATAGTAATGCAGAGTTTACATATAAAAACTGGAAACTTTGCATTTTCTCAAATATCAGTATTTTGATTGTTCCGCTATTATGAGTTCAAGAAAGGAGGGAGAGCAAATGGATGATAGAATGCAGGGCATTTTGCAGAGCTTTGAGAATCAACAGATCGGAGTGGATGAGCCTTTTCGATTTAGATGTACTATGTGTGGGAAATGCTGTATCCACCGGGAAGACATCCTTTTGAACCCAAGAGATGCCTACAATATGGCAAAGGAGCTGAAGATATCGCCAGAGGAGCTGTTAAAGCAGTATTGCGAGGTCTATATCGGGCAGGATTCCCGAATACCGGTTGTAAGGTTAATGCCCCGCGGTAATGTGCAGAGATGCCCGCTGCTCAAAAACAGGAAGTGTATGGTGCATAATGCAAAGCCGACAGTCTGTGCCATGTATCCGATTGGAAGGGGTATTAGGTATGACACTAAAAAGGACAATGCCGAAATCACAGAAGAAGATATTAAGTATTTTTTTACCAATCCCGGCTGTGGCGATGAGGACGAAACCCATACAGTAAGAGAATGGCTGGGCTCGTTTGGGATTCCTGTGGCAGATGGATTTTTTGCCAAGTGGCAGAATGTTGTTTATCGGTTAAGCATGTCATTTCGTAAACTGGAAAAATCAGCAAACCCAAAGGTAATGGAATTATTCTGGAATGCGGCATTTGGCGATCTGTATCTGGAATATGATACAGGTCAAGAGTTTCTGCCTCAGTTTGAGCGGAATATGGAGAGGCTGCTTTCGGCAATAACCGGGATGAGGGATAAAATGGAAAAAGAAGATGATGGACAAGGGAAAGAAGATGAGCGAGGGAGGTGAGAATGAAAAGTTGGAGCAGGAACAAATTTTTCCAGACTATGAAAAGTTGATGAAGACAGAGGCCGCAAACATGCTGGAAAACGGGATATCGGAAGATGAAAAAGCAAATGTGGAGCTTGCGATTGAGGTCATACACAACCTTGCAGAATATGTGAAACATGAGGGATTTGTTGCATTGGCAGAAGATGAAGCCTTCCGGCAAGGCGGGGAATATGTGCTTGATATCTTTGAAAGGGAAAAAGAGTGTGATATTCCATTAAAAGATTATCTACAAAGTGGATTGGAGATTATCGCCGATGGGAGGGCGGAGGAAGTAGAGGACATAATGGGATCGGGATATCTGGTTAGGGGGTATGCCAGAGTAGACTGTGTGATTGCCTATATGTATTTGGCAGGAATCCTTAAAATCGCACAGGGTATATGTCCGGCTGAGATAGCAGCCCATTTGAAAAGTTTCTTAAAAGGGGTGGAAAAACTATAAAGTGCCATCATGATTAACTGCATAGGGGGACTATAAAAGAGTAACAGTATGAAATATTGCTGTTACTTTTTTGTCTGTTCAGAATAGATTAGATTGCATTTGTTATAGGATGGTGAATGTCCGATAAAACCTGCCTGTTTTCAGACATTATGCTTTAAAGAAAATATCATTGTATATACTGCTCTATATGTTGTTCTTCTTAAAAACATATCGTAATGTTGACATAAATCAACAAAATGATATACTTTAATAGGAAACAAAAAACACAAAAGGAGAGATGGAAATGAAGAAACGATGGAGGATGGCAGTATCGGGTGTTATGTTATTGCTAATGGCAGGTGCATTAACTGGCTGTGGGAAAACCGAGATTGATGTCATGGAAGGTCTGGAACTGAAATTTGATGGCGTTGATGGGTATGGGACAGCAAGGATCGCAGATTCCTATGTATGGGAAGATGCTGCGATGGAAGCAGCAGGCTTTGACGAGGAAAAGATGACAGACGAAAATATTGGTGACATGTTCAGGGGCATGGCAGCGATAGAAGAAGCTGTATCCTATGAAGTATATCCCAGCGGAGAGCTGTCAAATGGCGATGAAGTGACTGTAAAAGCCACTGTGGATAATGAATCGGTGGAGGATTATAAGATCCAGTTTACAGGAACGGAAAAGAAATTTATTGTTGAAGGGCTCAAAGAACTGGAAGAGGTCGATTTGTTTGAAAATGTAGATGTGGAGTTTCAGGGGATTGCCCCTTATGTGAAAGCATCTATCAGGAATGAGAATAGCAACCCGGTTATATCTGTTCGATATTCCATTGATAAAAGTGAGAACCTTACAGTAGGTGATACAGTCATTATGACAGCAGAATATGATGAACAGCTGCTGTTGGAAAACGGATATTTTGCAGGGGAGAGTACAAAGGAATTTGTTGTTCCCGAATGCGACAGGTATGTTACCGAACTTTCACAGATTCCTTCAGATACACTGGCAAAGATGCAGAAACAGATGGAAGATGCCATTGCGTCCAAGGATTGGGATACGGTGACGGAGGTAAAATATATAGGAAATTATTTCCTGACGCTGAAACCGGGAATGAGCGGCAGTGATTACAATTCAGTTTATGTTCTGTTCAGGATTAAAGATGTTGACATGACAGATCCGGATGCAGGTGAAACACTTTATTTTTATACATATGGGAAATTTAAAGACATACTCCTTTTGAAAGACGGGATATGCAGTGTTGACCTGAGCGATTATGAAATGCCTGAGGGTTCTGCATTTACGAAAAAGTTGTCCAGTGGAGATATTTTCTGGCGAGGAGACTATTATTATATCGGTTTTGAAGACTTAGACACAATGTTCAATAAGTGTGTGACAAAAAATATAGAGAAATATGAATATGAGACAAATGTAACAGAGCAGTAATAGTGGATAATGCAGAAGAACCAGAAGATATGAGCTTGTTATATGTACAATGCCTGAAAACAAAAAGTATATACTTAGGAGGAGAAACAATGGAATTTGATTATGAAGCAGAAAAAGCAAAATTGAAAAAGAAACTGTCTATGCTGGCAGTTATATTTGTAGTAATGGTAATACTTTTTAATACTCTGATAAAAGCTGACAGCTTCGGATGGAGCATTATATATGGTATTGTAGTGTCGCTGATGATGTATGTTCCGGGGCGGATTAAAGAGAGATTTCATAAAGGCTGGATTTTTACAATTATTGTTGGAATAGTCTATATGTATCTTTATGTGTGGCTGTTTGGGGTAATTGGAAACTTTGCAATTTTACTTATAATTTTGCCTCTGGCGGATATTGGTTACAGCATTTATAAAATCTCATCGCATAAAAAAGATGTGTGATTGAGAATTTAGACATATTACTATAAAGTTATCTGGTACATCCCCTTCTTCCCTTACTTTTCCGTCTTCCACTCAGATCTGAAGGCAATGGGAGTAAAATGAAAAGAAAAAGGAAAAGAGGAAGGGGGATTAGTATCTGCCGGAATCTGTAAAATAACATAGAATAGATTATGGCAAAGTTCAAAGTATACTATGAGAGAAGAATGCTTTATGAAGAATAAAAAATTGAAAACATTGACATTTGGAATATCGCTGCTCCTTCTTTCTGCATGTGGAAACAATGGAGCCGAACCTGTTGTGTCTGTTCCCCCTGAACAAGCCGGAGTAGAGGAGCATGTTATAGAAGAGCCTGTCAGAAAAGAGCCGGACACAGTTAGTGAAGGAAAGGAAGAGGCAGAGGAGATTGTAGAGGAAGTAGCAGAAAAAACGGAAAAAACCGGGCTGTCCTACATAGAGGAAAATGGTTTGGAATTCTGTGGCAGGACTTCCCTCACTATCGCCGGAGTCCGCATGAACCCGAATGATGCATCGGATTATGAGGTCATTGATTCGGACTGGAGGATCACCGGGATTACAGTTGAAGAGAAGGAGGATGGAGGCAGGACCATTACTGTGGAACAGAAAGCCACGGGATATACATGGACAAGCAGTGACGGGAAGGAAGCAAGGACGAATATCATCATGCCCGGCGGCCTGTTCTGTGATATCTATACAGGAAAGATTATTTCTGCATCGACAGGCATGTATGGCGGTTATCCAGTCCGAAACATTACGACTGAAATAGAATGGGATGGCGAAACCTACGATGTAACCCGGTCACAGCTGGCAGAATGGGGGTATGGTGAATGGAACCCGGACGGGGAAGGCGGGAATATCCTGCCCTGTACACTGTCCCTCACGGATACTTTGGAGGTGGACGAAGGGTATGACGGGCTTGCGATGATACTGGAACCCTTGACGGCCCCGGCTGACCTGTCAAAGGAGGCAGGGAAAGTTGAAAAAGGGGAAGAGAATCATATCTTGGATTTTCTGGATGAGGATGGATATCTGTTCCGTATTGATGATGCCTATATAGAACTGGCTATGGCGGATGTTGAAAGCGGTGGGAATGATAGTGGTGAAAAGGCAGTTGCCATAGAATCGGGGAATCCTGTTCCTGATTCCGGGCAGGCTTCCGGGAATGCGGCAAAGCAGTTTGATCCTGCCTTTTATGCCTCAGCTTATCCTGATGTGGTGTCGGCCTGCGGTACGGATGTGAATGCCTTGTATGACCATTACCAGAATTATGGGAGAAAAGAAGGAAGAATGGCTTATGCTGGTGCGAAGGGCGGCGAGTCTGTGAGCGGTATTGCCAATACGACTGTGGCGGCAGCAGAAGCGGAGCCGGAAACTCCGCAGCAGGCTTCCACAGTTGATGGGATCGTCCCGATCAGCCAGCTGGCCAATTATTCGAGTGTGAAGAAAAATCTGACGGATGCTGAATTGCAGGCAGCATATGACGCGGCACTCGGCATCGTACAGCCGCTTGTAGGACTGAGTGCGGAAGAGCAGCTGACGGGGATCGAAACATCGTTACGGGCGAGATTCGATGCCGGGATGTCCTACTCCACATCGGCGCCCCACTACAACGATCCTTATGGCTATCTGGTGCTTGGGACAGCATCCTGTGCGGGAAGTGCGAGAACGACAGGGCTCTGCCTGAATATGCTCGGATATTCCTATGAGCATGTGAATGAGAACCAGTGGGCACACCAGTGGTGCCGGGTAAATCTGGGAGGGACATACTGGATCTGTGATCCCTATGGATTATATGCCGGCCCGGAACCCTCGCCATACGGACACCCGCGGATTCCATAAATAAAGACGATATCCTCTTTTCCCTTTTCTTTCCAACATGATTCCATATACGCGCCTTGCTAAAAAATAGGATTCTGTGGGAGAGCGAAGGGAAAGAAGAGGAAATGTGTGAGATACATAGACTGCGATAGTTATGCATGAGAACATTCTGTAATTATTATAGAAGAAAGAAGGACTTTGGATGAAAAAGAAAAAGCTAAGGTTTTTGACTGTATGTATGGTATGTCTTATGGCGGTTTCGGGATGTGGCAATACGGAAAGTGAAGAAACTGCGGCTCCTGTACAGGAAAAAGAGGAAGAGCCCGTGGCAGAGCCGGAAGATGAGAGTGAAGATGAGGGAAAAGAGGAGGAAGAAGCTGCGCCGGAGCCGGAACCAGAAGAAGAAAAGGTTCTGACATATGCAGAAGAAAAAGAACTGAAATTCAGCGATGAAACTTCTGTCACGATCAGCGGAGTCCGGCGGAACCCTGAAAATCTGGATGACTTTGATGTAATAGACTCCGAGTGGGAAATTTCTGGAATCACCGTGGAGGATTCGGAAGATGGCAAAGTCATTACTGTGGAACAGAGGGTGTCCGGCTACATTTGGGGTAATGATGATGGCTCTGTATTCAAGACGGATATCTCATTGCCCGGCGGTCTGTTCTGTGACACCTACACCGGTGCCATTATTCCCGCAACTAACATGGTCGAGGATATGCAGACTGAACATACGACTGAAATTAAATGGGATGGAAAGACCTATACGATCAAAAGAGAAGAGTCTGCAAAGTGGGAAGATGGAGAATGGGGACCGAACCCGGAAGGGGAAGGGTATGTACTGCTCTCCACGCTTTATATCACTAATATTTTGACTGTAAGCAATGACTATGACGGGCTCGCCATGATCCTTTCACCACTCACCGGGGTAAGTGACAGTGATTTGGAAAATGCAGGAGTTATCAACGAGGAAGAAAAGTACATACTTGATGTACTGGAAGACGATGGGTATCTTTTCAGCATTGCGAAGGCTTATGAATCTTTAAATGGAGTTTCGATGATTGAAGTCACAAAGGCGGTCGATGAGGCTGGAAATACAGGAGCGTCCAGTTCTAATACGAAAACTACCAATTCTGAAAAGTCCATAAAGGAAATGGAAGTGTCTGATACCAGACAGAATGTTTCTGCACCGGCAGAGACTACTCATAAGCATGATTATACTAGCACGGTCACGAAGGAACCCGGCTGTGGTGAAAATGGTGTTAAGACATTCACTTGTGCCTGTGGAGAATCCTATACGAAAAGCATTCCTGCACTCGGTCATCAGTGGGTTCAGAAAACAGAAGTCATCAACCACCCTTCGCAGGGGCATATGGAAACACAGAGGATTGAGAAGACAATTTACTATTGCCTTAGTTGTGAACCGCGGGTTGGATTTGATACCTTGGGGGAACTGCAGGATCATCAGGCAGCAATGGTTGAAATAAATGGAGAAAATTATGATGGCGAGTTTAGTGCAGATGATTTTGATGATAGTTTTTTTAATTTTATGGATGAAGTTGGTCATTTCGGGCATGTATATGAAACCACATGGGAAGATGTCAATACTTGGGTAGTTGATTCTGAAGCATGGGATGAAACTGCGACCTATAATGTCTGCTCGGTGTGCGGGACGAAACAGTAACTCTTCAACTATTAAAAAATCTGCACTTTTTTGCGATGGTAAAGGGGTGCAGACTTTTTCACCAAATGATTATTTAGTAGTTAGACAGGTAAAGAAAATGACACATAGAATTGAATCGGTAAAACCGCTAAAAGATTTAAAACTGTCAGTGATATTCAAAAATGGTGTAGAAAAAGAATATGATCTGCACATTTTGTACGGGAGATTTCCGCAATTTAAGGAATTGGAAGAAGACAATGATCTGTTTAACAAAGTTAAGGTTGATGTGGGCGGATATGGAATATCGTGGGATGACAGTTTGGATCTGGATGCGGAGGATATTTGGGAAGATGAGAGCGTTTCAAGTTTTGTGTAAACTCAAAATCTGATATAAGATAATTGAATAGTTACCAAAGGGCAGAGCCGGA
>VSNT01000057.1 GCA_009774465.1 Lachnospiraceae bacterium | reverse complement strand
TTGCCCTTGCATATATATATTGTCATGAGGCTGGAAAAAGTTTTCAAATTTTACTTCTTTTATAGTGGTTTCGGTACCACTCCGTATATACCCTGTTTAAAGTAAATGACATAATCACCAGTGTATTTGCGTAAATTGCGCTTTCCGGCCAGGTTGCATAAATTTCTGAGGAAACAACGTTTTTAATATAGTCTCTGTATTTCACATAATAGTTGGGGGCAGTGGAATCTCCGGGCGCGCCGTCATGAACAACAACGTATTCAGGAATCACAACTCTGCTAAGTACAATCTCCCCGCTTTCATCCACAGGCTTAATTTCGTCCTCCGGAATTTTAGGGGGATATTCTCCATATAAAGTATGATCCGGTATTACAATCGTATCCTCCTGCTCGGTGGCAACTTCAAGAGGATTTAAACGAATGGGCTGAACCGCTGTAACATCCGGCAGTATTTCCGTTCCGGAAACCAGTACCGGTTCATAACCGGGAGCCTCCACCTGTATATTATATTCCGAATAGGGTTGCTGCTCTACAGGAGTTAAGCTGTACTCTAAAGGAGGCGCCGGTAAATCAATTGTCTCGCTTTGTCCGGAAGAATTCGTGATCAGCTTTTCTATGGTCACATCCGGCACTCCTGTATAAGATATGGTTATCGTTGCATCCTGAATGGGAATCAGCCCCAATGATGAGGTTACATTGATCTGCAGTTTCCCCGTACCGGTATTATCCGTCTGCGCACTGTGCAAACTGTTATCAGGCATAAAAATACCTCTGCAAATATACTTATCAGTATCATATGCAGAGGTTTCCCTGCTGGTCACAAAGCAATACCGCTATTTGCCCGGCAACAGCAAAGTTGAATAAAGCAGGACTCTTAGTCAGACTTATTTCAACTATAATGCAAAATTTTTGTTAGTAAAGAATTCATTTTGTCTTATACTTATAGTATATTCATATTAGATAATTGGACAAATTACCTGATATGCACTTGAAAGTTTACATTTGGCAATCTTAAATTGCTACACATGTTATCAGGAAGTAGTTATAATAAAATTGTGATAGGTGCGGAAATGACAACAGGAGAAAAATTAGCATTACTACGCGGGAAAAAGGGGCTTTCACAAGAAAATTTGGCAGAAATATTAAGCGTGTCCCGGCAATCGGTTTCAAGATGGGAAACCGATATAAGCTTTCCCGAAACGGACAAACTTATAAAATTAAGCAAATTATTTGAATGCAGTATTGATTTTCTGTTAAATGAAAACAGTCAGGAAAGTGAAGAAAACGTCATAAATATATCTATTAGTGACTGCTGCAGATTTATTCGTGAATGTGGATATTTCTTTTTGGCGACATCTAAGGACAATTGGCCAAAGTTAAGACCTTTTGGAATGATTTATTCAAATAAAAAAACATTGTATATTGCTACTGACAAGCGAAAAAATGTCTACTCTGATTTGATTGCAAATCCGCAGCTTGAAATAGCAAGCTATAATCTAAATACTCGCAGATGGATAAGAATTCACGGCAGAGCAGAAACTGAAAATTCTATACTGATTAAAGATGAAATGATAAATGATTATCCTTTATTAAAACAAAAATTTTCCAGTGATGCAGAAATGTTTCTTGTTATTTTCAAACTGCTTATTGATGAAATCAATATTTTTTAAACGGAGGATTTATAAATGGAAAAATTAACTTTAAAAACAAAAGAAATAATGAATGAACGTTTTGGCAAAGATAATATAATTGCTTTAGCTACTGTAAAGGACGGGAAGCCTTACGTCCGCAATGTTGATGGATTTTATGAGGATGGAGCATTTTATATAATTACATATGCTCTTTCCAATAAAATGAAGCAAATTGAGCAAAATCCTCACGTGGCAATTTCCGGCGATTGGTTTACAGCACAGGGAAAAGGAATCAATTTAGGCTGGTTTTGTAAAGTTGAAAATAAAAATATAGCAGAAAAATTAAGAAAAGCTTTTCAAGATTGGATTGATAATGGCCACAACAATTTTGATGACGAAAATACTTGTATTCTTTGTATCAGGCTTACAGAAGGTATTTTATTTTCACATGGGACAAGATATGATATAGATTTTTCGGATAATTAAACAGACAATTTCTCAGGAATACGCATGCTGATATTTTGGTATAGTAAAAACAATATCTTCTTCAAGGAGGTATAGTAAATACAATATCTTCTTCAAGTATCAGATAGTCACCAATCTTTTTAAGTTTGGGTTCAATATTCTTTGCTGTAATCAGTCCACCATAACTGTTCCAAATATTTCATTGAGCTGCTATTTGCCTAACAGCGATTTTTTTCGATAGCAATTCGGTACATACTCGCACCATTATTTTAATGCAAGTTTAGTATGTCATGTAATTACAAAAAATACAATGAATTTTCATAAAATAAACGCATTTTTACAGTGAATAAAGAGTGAGAGAGTCAAAGTTTTTGCCAAAAACTTATACCTCTTGCAATTTATTAAATAAATGTTCAATATTACTTATAATATCTTCCCAAGTATAATCCGCAGCATAATCATTTTTTCTCTGATATATTTGCCATTGTTCCATCAGTCCCACATCCGACTTAATTTGTTCCAAAATATGTCCTGAATCTGACAAAAACTCATATGATCCCCTTTTTCGGCTTGTAGCTTCGATAGCTTTCGTTAAATTTGCATAATTAATTGCTTTCTCTCTAACCACACATAAAATTTTCAGATCATAATAATCTCTCATTCTTGTATTTAAAGCACCTCAAAATGATGGTTTCTATCTTTTCCGCAAGCACAGTTTCCAAGTTATAGGCTAACACAGGTATTATTACCATTTGATTTGTTTCTTACCAGCGCTTTCAGTTGTCTTGATGTGTGAATCACAACAGTACCTCCGTATATTGTTTGATTTTTTTCTCTACATGAAGCATCCTGGCATACTCCATAAGCCTTGGAAGATTTTTCTTTCCTTTTAAATATTCCTTTATAGCATACTGCTTTTCCTGCACCTCTGTATCTGTTCTGAAAATATCACATAAAGTCCTCTCTGCATTATAGCAGGGAACTGTATGTCCATACGGCGTAGTAGTAGCACTCATTCCCAAAGAATATCGTTCCTCAACCACAGTTATCGTTTTAAGAGGACTCTGCCCTTTATAATCTACCCTATATCCTCTCGGTACGGTAGCCGTAAAATAGACAGGTTCCCGTTCCGATAAACCGTGCAGATACAGGGATGTATCGTGAGAGTAGACAATTTTCTTATATTGTAGGGAAATAATATACAAATCATCCTGCCATGCATCCGGTGCCAGATATATGCCCTTTGCAACCCTTTCGTAACGCCTGTCCTGCAAATACTTTATTACATACTGTTTTGAAATACCTTCTGCAACAATATCTGCAATCTGTATAATCCCTTGATTTTGTGAAATTTTTGCTTCTATAATATCTTTTTTATTGACTTTCATACTACATATTGTATATAAATGTTGTATAAAAGTCAATCTTTTTGACAAAAAAGCTCAATAATGATGAAAATGCTCCCAGTCATCATCACGCCAAATATACTTTATCTAACAGAAAAAGCAGGGACTCAAACAGTCCCTGCCATCTGTTAACCTACTTATTTATCAGGCTGTATATCACCAGCTATCTTCACACACTGAATTTGAATTGTTTAAACAGCATCTTTCACTTAGTAAGCAGCATCATAATATCATTGCTTCTTGCCACAAACTTGCTCATTGCCTCCGGTTCAAGGGGCGCATGCTGCAGCAGAGCAAGATCATAAAGCTGTTCGCAGATCATATTTACATTGCTGCCTTCTGTATGGTCCATAATATACTGTACCAGAGGATGGTTTGCATTTAAAATCAGGGTTTCCCCTTCCCTTCCCATGTCTCCCATACTCATGCCGGGCATGGAGTACATTTTCATCATATCCTGCATTCTTCTGGTTTCCTCGGAAAGTGTGATCATGGAAGAAATCTTTTTGTTTTTCAGCTTTTCCACCTTAATAGTAATCTTATCCTTCTTAAGGGCCTTTTTCATTACCTTGCCGATTGCTTCGGCTGCTTCCTCCAACTCTTTTTCTGCCTTTTTACTGGTCTTTGACTTAAAGGTATCTGTAAGGTCCGCATCAATTCTCTGGAATTTAATTCCCTCGTTTTTCGCTTCAAGCTGGGAAACAAAAGGCTGGTCAATATTGTGTGTCAAAATCACAGCATCCATTTTGGCTGCCTTAAACATGTTGATGTACTGGCTCTGCTGCTTTTCATCTGTCACATAATAAATGATCTTTTCTTTGGATTCTTCCTCTGCATCCTCCGATTCACTGTCAGTATCAGTCTCAGAAGCAGAATCAGAACTTATCACATTGCCATCTGCATCCACAACTTCGGCTTTTACAGCTTCAGTTTTTGCAGCTTCGGATTCCGAAGTTTCTTCTTTCCCGTCTTCTTTATTTTCTTCTCCCTCTGTCTTTTCCACTTCGTCAGGATCTGTTTTATTCACTTCCAGACATTCAGGCAGTGTCAGGTATTTGCCATCCAGATTCTTAAACAGAATATAATCTGTCATCTTTTCACAGAACTTGTCATCCTTAAGACATCCGAATTTGATGAAAGGACTGATATCATCCCAGTATTTATCGTATTCTTCCTTTTCTGTCTTACACATGCCGGAAAGTTTATCTGCAACTTTCTTGGAAATATAATCGGAAATCTTTTTCACGAAACCGTCGTTCTGCAGCGCGCTTCTTGATACGTTAAGAGGCAGGTCAGGGCAGTCAATCACACCTTTTAACAGCATCAGAAATTCGGGAATCACTTCCTTAATATTATCAGCAATAAATACCTGATTATTGTAAAGTTTAATTACACCTTCAATGGACTCATATTCCATGTTAATCTTGGGGAAGTACAAAATTCCCTTTAAGTTAAAAGGATAATCCATATTCAAATGAATCCAGAACAAAGGCTCCTTGTAATCCTGGAAAACCTTACGGTAAAATTCAAGGTATTCTTCCTTGCTGCAGTCATTGGGATGTTTCATCCATAAAGGCTGGGTTTCATTTAAAAGCTCGGGACGCTTTGTGATCTTATATCTTAATTTGTCCTCTTCCTTTTCCGGTTTAATCTCCTCCACTACCGTATCCGTATCCAGCTTTTCGTCCGCATCAATTGTCTGGGTATCCGTGGTATTTTCCTTGGAAAGATAAATTTCAGTAGGCATAAAGGAACAGTACTTCTTAATGACTTCCCTTGCCCTGTACTCATTGCAGAATTCCAGCACATCTTCATTGATAAAAAGGGTAATGGTGGTACCTACCTCCTGCCTGTCCCCTTCTTTCATGTCAAATTCCGTGCCACCATCACATTCCCAGTGCACAGGCTTTGCTCCATCCTGCCAGGAAAGTGTGTCAATATGCACTTCATCCGCTACCATAAATGCAGAATAAAAACCAAGTCCAAAGTGACCTATGATCTGGTCTTCGTTGGTTTTATCCTTGTATTTTGAAATAAAATCCGTTGCTCCTGAAAAAGCAATCTGGTTAATGTATTCTTCTACCTCATCTGCGGTCATACCGATACCATTATCGATAAACTTAAGCGTCTTTTCCTCCGGATTCACAAGAATCTGAATCTTTCCCTTAAACCCTTCGGGAAGGGGATATTCTCCCATCATATCCAGTTTTTTCAGCTTGGTTATGGCGTCGCAGCCATTGGAAATTAACTCTCTGAAAAAGATATCGTGGTCCGAATATAACCACTTTTTAATGATTGGGAATATGTTTTCACTGTTAATTGATAAGTTGCCATGCTTTTCTGCCACAATAAATCACTCCTTTTCTCTGAACTAGAACTAAAATTAAGTGTAATTCCCCATCTTTAAAAAGTCAAGACAAAATTAGCACTCATTTGACATGAGTGCTAATAATTTGAAAAAACCTGATATTTCCGGGCTTTTTTTAATTCTAAAATTTTTATTAACTGAAATACTGGTTATAAATATCAAAGAAATCCCGGGTTTTTACATCCTCATTTTTATTAAGGGATACACTTTCCCATAAGTCCTCATTTAACGTTCTTGTAAGGGTTTCCACAAAGGCATCATACTCCTGTCCAAAAACTTCTTCCTTTCTTTTCTCCACAATCTTTATCTTATTGGCATCTGTTTCTTCCCGATTAAAGGTGCTGATACATTTTAAAATATGAAATCCATAATCTGTTTCAATGATACCGCTGATCTCGCCCGTTTCCAGATTAAAAGCAATATCCTCAAATTCCTTATCCATTTCTCCCTTTCCAAAAGACCAGGTGCCCTTTTCCCCTTCGCTGTAGGTAAGTACCAGTTCTTCAAAATCGCTGCCTTCCTCACGGGCAAGGGCTAGGATTTCTTCCGCTCTTTTTCTTGCATCTTCTTTTACTGCATCTGTAAAATCCAGTTTTTTCCCTGTACCGTCCAGGGTATAGGTTTTAATCAGAATATTCTGCACCGTAATCGTTCTGGCCTCATCATCACTGATTTCTGGGTTAATATCCTTTATGATATACTCATATACTTTATTGGCCAGCGCAAATTCCGCGTAAAGCGTTTCAATGGTCTCCTGACTCACCTGCATGACCTCAATCTCCGCATCATTTAAAGAACCAAAATATTCAGCCGCCGCAGCGCGGACCTGTTCTTTCTCTGTGGAATTTAAAGTTACATTATGCTGTTGTGCCAGTAGATTCATGGTTTTAATCTGGGCCAGCTCGGCCAATACCATTTCTTTTACGTTTTCCTCCAGCGTCACACCGTTTAAATCTGTTTTCCAGATTTCTTTTCCATACACACTTTCATACTGCTCCTGGGCGTTGGTCAGATATACCATGATCTCAGGCAGTGTGCCGGACATGGTTTCTATCCGGAAAATTTCATCTTTTTTAAAGCCGGTAGTAAGCACCAGCTTGGTATCCGTATCCTTATTTTTACATCCTGCAAAGGAAAAAAGCAGCAGGATATACAAAGACAGCAGGATTATTTTTTTCCTCATACTTCCATTTTCCTCAAAATACTTCTGGCCACACTGATTCCATTTGCAGACGCCTGCTGAAGGCCTCTTGTGACGCCGGCCCCGTCACCGATTGCACGAAGGCCGCAAATACTGGTCTCAAAATCTTTATTTACAATTACCCTGTTAGAATAAAACTTTACTTCCACCCCGTAAAGCAGCGTCTCATCCGCCGCGATTCCCGGTGTAATCTTGTCAAGTGCGACCAGCATTTCCTCTATATCCACCATGATTCGATGAGGAAATACCAAAGAAAGATCTCCCGGCACCGCATCCTTTAAGGTAGGAATCAAATTGTTTCTGCAAAGACGCTCCTCCGTGGTTCTTCTGCCTCTCTTAAAATCTCCGAAGGTCTGCACCATAATTCTTCCTCCACAGAGCATATTGGAAAGCTGGGCAATATGTTTTCCATACTCAATAGGCGTCTTAAAAGGCTTGGTAAAATTCTTGCTTACAAGAATGGCAAAGTTTGTATTATCAGTCTTGTGATCCTTTGATTTATAGGCATGACCATTCACCACCGCCAGACCGCCCTCATAGTATTCCGTAGCCACTTCACCGGAAGGATTGGTACAAAAAGTTCTCACTTTATCGTCAAAGGTAGGCGTATGATAAATCAGCTTGGCTTCATAAAGATTTTCATTTAAGAACTGCATTACCTCGTCGCGAACCTCCACCCGGACGCCGATATCCACCGTTCCGGGCGTGGTTTCAATTCCGATTTCCTCACATTTGTCCTTAAACCAGTCAGCCCCTTCTCTGCCCACTGCAGAGACAATTTCCCCTGCAAAGAAGCTTTCTCCCTTATCTGTTTTAATTCCTACAGCCTTTCCGTCTTCCACCAGAATTTCTTCCACCATAGTGTTAAAGCAAAGAACTGCACCCATGTTTTCCAGATGATGCTGAAGCTTTTCATAAATCTTATATCCCTCTTCCGTTCCCAGGTGACGGATGGGGCACTCTACCAGCTTTAGGTTTGCATTGATGGCCTTTTTTCTGATCTCCCTGATCTCTGCCTGTCGGTCCAGCCCGTAAACACTGGTATCTGCGCCAAATTTTAAGTAAATGTCATCTGATTCTTTAATTAATTTCTGTGTCTCGTCATAGCCTAAAATTGCCGGCAGATTTCCGCCCACATCAGGGGAAAGAGAAAGCTTTCCATCGGAAAATGCTCCTGCACCGGCAAACCCGGTGGTGATAGAGCAGGGTTTGCATCCTACGCATTGTTTGGTAATCCGCTTGGGGCACTGACGCTTTTCAATGGAACGCCCCTTTTCCACAATCAATACCTTTAAATCTTTTTTCTTATCTAATAATTCATAGGCACAGAAAATACCTCCCGGGCCTGCACCAATAATAATCACATCAAACTGCTTTTCCATGTAAATACCTCCCAAATCTTCCATTTATCCTTTTATGCTTTTTAACACCGCTACTTCTAAGATAACATAATAACAGCCTCACTACCAGCATTTGTTTTGCGGATCTGTATCTGATCTCCAATTTTTTCCGCCAGTTCAGGCACGTGGGAAATAATCCCAATGAGTCTGTTTTTTTCCACCAGACTCTGTAATGTAACGCAAGCCTGCTCTAAAGATTCACTGTCAAGGCTTCCAAAGCCTTCGTCTATAAAGAGAGTTTCCACCCTGCGCCCTCCGCTTCTGCTCTGTACCACATCACTCATGCCAAGGGCAAGAGATAAGGATACCTTAAAGGATTCTCCGCCGGATAAAGTCTTTACCGATCTGTATTTGCCGGTGTAATAATCCATCACCTCAATTTCCAGATTATCCTTACTGCGGCCATCTGAAATCTCCTTTACCCTGCGCATCTTATATCTGCCGCCGCTCATACAGGAAAGACGGATATTGGCCGCATGGAGAATCTCCTCAAAACAGGAAGCAAGCACATACTGTTCAAACACCAGCCGCTTTTTGTTATTTCCGTTTGCCGCATCATCCAGATCCTTAACCAGACTATAGATTTTCATCAGTTCATCCAGTTTTCCATTTTTTTCTTTTAAGGAGGAAAGCACTTTTTTCACACTCTGAAAGCGGTTTTCCAACTCCCTGTATTCCTCAAGAAGCCCCTTTTTTTCCTGTACCGCCTGCTGTACCTTTTCTGTAAGCAGTTTCATATCCTCTCTTTTTTCCTCTTTCGTCTCTTCCTCAAGATGCAGAATCATTTCACTGTTTAAACCACATTCCTGGCGGTAATTCTGAATTTCTTCCCTGAGCTTCCCCATAGCCTGTTCGTCTGCAAGCGCCTTTTTATAGCTTTCTTTTGTTTCAAATCCAAGCAACAGGCATCTTTCCTGAAAGCTTTCCTGCTGCCGGCTTAACTCTTCACTTTCCTTTAAATGGTCTTTCTTTTTCTTTTCAAGCAGCTGTTCCTTTTCTCCAAGTACTGCAAGCCGCTGTTCGTATTTTCGTAAAATAATATTAAATTCTTCCTCACTATAGGCATCTATATACCCATTTATGACTTCCTTACGTTTTTTTCTTCTCTCCGCCATATGAAAACAGTCTTTTTCAAGGGCTTCCACCCGCACACTAAGTTCCTGAACCTGTGCAAGATACCCGGTTGTTTTTCCATGAAGAGTAACTCTCTCTTTTTGCTTTTCCTCAAATTCCGCTTTTAACTCTTTTACTTCTTCCTCTCCCAAAAGCGCATCATTTACTACAGCAGGCTGCGGATGGTGAATGGAACCGCATACCGGACAGGGCGCCCCTTCCGATAGTTTTGCGGCAAGAATACCGGCAATTCCATGCCGGTAGGCCTTATCCGCCTGTTCGTAAAGAGCCTTTGCCTTTTCTTCCTCCTGCTCAGCGCACAAATAGGCTTCTTGAAGTTTACATAACTCATCTTTCTTATCTTTTTCCGCCTTTTTCTCCCTGGCAAGCAGATTTTCCGCCTGTGCCTGTTCCTTTTCCTCCTGATAGGCAGCCAAAGTTTCCTGCCTGCATCTGTAAAGCTCTTCTTCCTCCGCCTTTTGCGCCTGCAATTTTTTTATCTCCTCTGAAACTGCCCCTATCTCTTTCCAAAGAGAAACATTCTTTTCCTCTATTGCATTTAACTGTGACTCCTCTGTTTTTAAGGAGGCTGCTTTTTCCTGCTTCCTTAAAAGAACAGCCTTCTTTTCCATTTCTTCTTCTCTGGCACAGAGTTCTTTTCTCCGCTGCTTTTCCGCTTCCAGCTTATCAAGAAGTCCTGCCGTTTTCTCAGCCTTTGCCAGCCTGGTGGTAAGCGCCTGCACCTGCTCTTCCTTTTCATATAAATTTTTTTGACAGTCTTTGCTTTCCTTTCTTAATTCCTTCACCTGCTTTTCCAAACTGGAAATCATTCCCTGATAAAAATAGCTGCCTTCCGTTTCTTCCGTAATTCCATCCCGCTGCAGCATATCAATATCTTCGTCCATCTTATGACGGAATTCCATAATCTGTCTGTAGACTTCTCCCGACCTCTTTTTTAGATTGGAAGCTGTTTTTTCGTAAATCTCCGTACCAAAAATTTCCCGAAAAATTTTTGTTTTTTCCAGGGAAGAAGCAGATAAAAATTTTGTAAATTCCCCCTGTGCAATCATGGACAACTGCTTGAACTGGCGGTAATCCAGTTTTAAAAGCTCCTGTACCGCACGGGTGACTTCACTGCTGCCTTCCACTGCCGCTCCGTCCGGCCCCGTAAAAACAGCCCGTTCCTTTTCTCTGGTAAGCGCTCCTGCACCTTTTCGTTTGCTGGGGCGAAGGTATTCGGGGTTTCTGTAGATGGTATAGCTTTCTCCATTATGCGTCATGGAAAGCTCCACATAAGTAGGGGTATCCGCCCTGGCAAAATCACTGCGGACACTGTTTTTTTCCCTGACTTCTCCGCTCATGTTTCCATACAGTGCATAGGTGATGGCATCAAAAACAGTGGTTTTTCCTGCACCGGTAGGTCCGGTAATCAAAAAAATCCCTCTGTCTTTAAAACCTGAAAAATCAATTTCCTGTTTTTCCTTATAAGGCCCCCATCCGCAAATAGTCAGTTTCACCGGTTTCATAATTCCGCTTCTATCCTTCCAATTCCTTAATTACATCCGCCATAATCTCTTTTCCCTCATCTGAAAGGGCCGCATCCCTTACTTCCCGGTAAAAAGCCTCAAACATGGCTAATGTATCTTTCTTTTCAACGATGGTATGTTCCTGTACGGATTCCTCTTTCAGTAAAGAGATTTCCGTCTCTTTTCTTACAATCTGCATTACATTGGGATATCTGCTGCGAAGGGTTCCAATAGGATCAATCAATTCCCCCTGATCTGTTAAAACCGCCTGAATATAATCCTGTCTGTTTTCCTGCGCCTCCGGGTATTCTTCTGCTGCCGCCTCTAAAAGCTCCTTTAAAGTTCCCTCTATTTTTCTCATGCTCCGCATGGGAAAAAGGGGCAGTTTTTCCACTTCCTTAAGTCCCTGCTCATCCAGTGTCACCATAAGGGCCGCCTTGGTCATTCCCGCTTCCCCAAAAGAATACTGCAGGGGAGCGCCTGCATACCATACCGGATAGGTGCCGATTCTCTGAGGCTTATGAATATGCCCTAATGCCACATAATCAAAGCCCTGAAACAAAGAGACGTCCACATTATCAAGTCCTCCCACATGAATGGTGGTTTCACTCTCGGAAAGCTCTGGCTCCCTTCCTGCATCTGTCACAAAAAAATGAGTGACCAGAACCCTGTTTTTCTTCCCCGTCTTTGAAATCTGCATCTGCTGTTTTTCTTTATGCAGGATGCCTATATCTTCTGCGTCCTCTCTTTCCGGCATGCCTTCCTCCTCCCAGTACTGCTTTAAAAGCAGCTCCACCGCTTCCTGGCTGGTTCTTACTCCCACCTGAGCCGGTTTAACAAAGGGTAAAAGCACAAACTCCGTCTCCTTCCCTTTTTCCTGAAAGCGCACCCTTGTTAATGCATCCTTTTGGATTCCTGCAATGTGAACTCCCTGTCTGGAAAGCAGACTTTCCCCAAAAGACAGTCGTTCCGGCGAGTCATGATTTCCGCTGATCATCACTGCCTCTATTCCCATCTGAGACAATTCATTTAAAAATCCGTCAAATAAAGTTACTGCCTCTGCCGGAGGGATTGCCCTGTCATAAACATCTCCTGCAATCACCACCGCTTTTGCCCCGCCCGCTTTGGCCATATCTGCAATTTGTGATAAAATATATCTTTGATCTTCCAGCATGGAAAAATCATTTACAATTTTTCCAATATGAAGATCTGCTATGTGTAAAAACTTCATCCAATTTCCCTTCCTTTGGGATCAAACCAGGCATCCCCATTGGTTAAAAGATAATCTTCACCGCTTAAAATTATCTGACAATACTCCTTAACTGACTTAAGCCTTCTCCTGAATGCAACGCCGCCGCCCAAAAGATTAGTCGTATGAATATCTGATCCGGCGCTCATTGGCAGGCCATGTTCCTTTGCATAGGCAATTGCCAGTCTGTCAAATTCCGGATTGTTGTGGCTTAAGCTAAATGGGGAAGAATGGGTAGCGTTGATTCCCTCCACTCCGTCCACATCCTCTGGAAAAAGACGTACCTTGGGAATATACCATTCTTCCCTGTAGGGATGGGCATGAATTACCATTCCACCTGCACCCTGAATCAGTTCATGCTGCTTTTTTATTGAGGCATCCTTAATCTCCGGATGCTGCTTTAACCAGACTTTATCTACCCCGTAAATTAAAAATTCGGTTCCCTGATAGCAGGACTCATAACCAAAAAATACGTCAAGTCCTATCTTCTCTCCTCTTTCCTTTGCATGTTCAAAGCCCATACAAAACCGTTCAATCCATTCTTCCCAGGGCAAATCGGCATCAATACAGGTATTTCCATACCAGTTATGATCTGTAATGATAATCCCCGTGTAACCGGCCTCCTTTGCCGCCTGAGCCATTTCCTCTCCCCTGCTGCGGGCACATGCACTGCCCTCACTGGTGTGCATATGGGTTTCATATAAATATGGGTAATCTTCTATCCTCATTTTTCTTTCACCTCTGTTTCCAAGTGTCTGGTTTCGCTTTCCGTTCAACCTTGCTCCCAAGTGCCTGCATTTGCGGGCATTACAATCACAGTTTAATCCAAAACCGTTTCATATAGGTGGAAAGCTGATCTGACCATACGGTTTTTTCATAAACGCCTCCGCCTGATAAAATCGTTCTCTCGCTGGCAGTATTGCCCTCATCACAGGTAATCATCACCTGACTAAGCCCTGCTTTTCTGCACTTATTAAGCACCTTTTGCAGCATCTGCTTTCCATAGCCCTTTTTCCGCTCACAGGGCCTGACACAATATCCAATATGTCCTCCCCACAATCCTAAAACAGGATGATCAATATGATGCCGAAATTCAATCATGCCTACAATTTTCCTGTCCCACCTTCTGACACCTATATAAATATCAGAATCAACCAGACCGGGTGGGCAGGTTTCCTTTCGGTGCATGGCCTCCACAAAGTCCACCCATTCCCGGGCAGTCTCACAGTCTCTTAAATTGCCGGTGCCTCCCATATCTTCCTCTGGATGAAACTCCAGGAATTCTTTCCGGTACTGCATGATGTCTTCTGCATATTCCATTGTAGGTGTGATTAAAATAATTTCCTCCTTCAAAAGTGTGCAAAGTGCTTCATAAGAAGGTTCTTTGGCCTCTATGATTTCCTCAATCCCCAGATTTTCCAGGCAATTTGTGGTGTTAGGTCCAATGGAATACACTGGCGGTACCGGCCAGTTTTTATCATATGCCTGAAAGAATCTGACTGCCGATGAGGCACAGGTTATCAAAATACCATCATAATCCTTCCATTCACAAGTAAATTCTGTTTCTTTATTTTCATAAACAGGAATGATTTTAAGCTTACAGTTCTTTTTCAGATTTTTTTCTATGGTACCGCTGTTTTCTGCCGCTGAAAAGGAAAGAACACAGGCTTCATCCTCCACTTTTTCCGACAATTCTGCTGCAAATGCCTCTCCATGCTGCTTTTCAGAAATGAAATCTGCCTGTATGCCATATGCAGCAAGCACCCTGGCGGTACTTTTTCCAATTGCGGCAATCCTGATGCCTGCAAGGCTTCTGCTGTCCAGCCCTGCTTCATATAAGTTTTCAAAAAATCCGTCCACCCCGTTTCCACTGGAAAACAGTATCCAGTCCGCCTTCTGCAGCATCTCTTTTGACAGGGCATGGTGAAGCGTCCGAATTTGTCCAACTAGGATTTCATCCACCTGCGCTCCCAGATCCTTAAGCATCTCCCCAAGGCTTTTCTTTCCCTGCGTCTTTGGAAGAAAACCGGCGCATATGTTTTCATTTTCCGAAGATTTGAAAGGCTGAATTACCGGAACCAGATACCTTTTTCCGGCTAAAACTCCTGATGTTTCCAATAATTTTTCACTGTCAGGCTCCATATCTGTTACAAGCAGATTTTCTGCTGTAAAGAGATTTTCTCCTTCAAAAGGCGTTTCCTCTAAAAAGGGCAGCATCCGGTTTTCCCGTAAGCGAACCACTTCCCCCACTACAATCAGGGCCGGAGAAGTAAGCTTTGCCTCCTCCACTCTTTGCACAATATTCTCAAGGGTTCCTGTCACTGTCTTCTGCTGATTCGTTGCCGCATGGGAAATTATTGCTGTGGGCGTATTCTCTTCCCGCCCTGCCTGCATAAGCCCCCTGACAATTTCCCCAACTTTACTTAGTCCCATTAAAAATACAAGGGTTTCTTTGGGATTTTTCATGGAAGAAAAATCAATTTTTGCAAATTCGTCCGCCCCATGTGCTGTCACCACGCGGAAACCTGACGCTATGTTTCTGTGGGTAACCGGAATTCCTGCACAGGCAGGTCCAGCAATTGCAGAACTGACGCCGGGAATCACCGAAAAGGAAATTCCATGCTCTTTTAAGTAGATCCCCTCTTCCCCGCCTCTTCCAAAAACATAGCTGTCTCCGCCCTTTAAACGCACCACATTTTTATACTGACAGGCTTTTTCCACTAAAAGCTGGTTGATTTCTTCCTGCGTGAGGGTATGATGATGATTTTCTTTTCCCGCATATATTTTTTCACACTTCGGCTTTGCTTCCTTTAAAAGCTCAGGAGAAGAAAGCCTGTCATAAATAATGCAGTCGGCCCTGCGGACTGCTTCAAGTCCCCTTACTGTTATCAGTCCCATATCCCCCGGGCCGGCTCCTACTAGTGTCACTTTTCCGCAGATTCTGCATTCTGGTTCCATTTTCTTTTCCAGATGTTTTTCATGTCTTTCCAAATCATCCATTATAAATTGCCTTTCCGTTCCTTACTTATCTGCTCCGCCGCCTGCCTTGCCAGCGCCTTCGGTTCCTTCCCTGTTACTGATACACGCTTTAACCAACTGCCGGATTCATCCCCGTAGATTGCACGGAGCCTTAACTCCCCACCTTTGTCTTTTTCACAAAAAGCACCTGCAGGCGCATGGCAGCCTCCGCCCATTTCCTTTAAAAATTCCCTCTCGGCAATCGCTTCCCGTTCAGTTTCTTCATCTGCCAAAGCGTTTAACATGGATAAAAGCCTTTCATTGCTGCTTTGTATTTCAAGGGCTAAAATTCCCTGGGCCGGAGCCGGAACCATCTCATCTATCTCCAAATACTGGGTAATAAGCTGCTCCATTCCAAGCCTTTTCAAGCCTGCCGCTGCAAGCACAATCCCATCCAGCTTTTGTTCCTGCATCTTTTTCAGCCTTGTGTCCACATTTCCCCGAATATCCACGATTTTCAGGTCTTTCCGCATTGCCAGAAGCTGAAATGCCCGGCGTCTGCTGCCGGTACCAATCACCGCCCCCTTAGGCAGCTCCCAAAGGGACTTTTCTTTTCTTAAAATCAATACGTCTCTGGCATCCTCCCGCTTCCAGGCCTTTGCAAAAACAAGCCCCGCAGCTGGCCGGGAAGGCATGTCCTTCATACTGTGAACGCCAAGTTGAACCTGATTATTTAATATCTGCTGCTCAATCTCCGTTACGAAAATCCCTTTATCTCCAATTTTTCCCAAAGGAATATCTTTAAGCCGATCTCCCTTTGTTTTAATTACACTAAGTTCAAAAGTATCTTCCGGATAAGCTTCCTGCAGACGAGTGCGTACCAGCTGTGCCTGTGCCAGAGCCAGCTTTGAACCCCTTGTGCCTATTTTATAATTCATCTTATCCCCCATTCTTGCCAGCAGCCCGCAAATTTGGGTGCAAGCACAAATTTGTTGTGTGAAAAATTTATTTTTCACGCTATCCTCCATTTTAGTGCTGCCTGCCGCAATCAGGACCTGTTAAATATGAAAAAGTTCTTCCACCACTTTCTGATATTCCTCCTGCTGTTCTTTCGATTCAAGCTGCTTTAATTCCAGAATCGGTTCCCGGAGCAGCCGGTGCAGAGAAGCTTTTAGAATTTTACGAAGAAGTTTCTGCTCCTTTGCTCCTAAATCCATTTTCCGGTTCAAATAAGAAAAACTGTCCTCCACAATCAGGTCGCACTTTTGCTGCAGGGATTCTATTGTGGCATCTACTCTGCTGCCCGAAAGCCACTGCTGCGTCTCTTTTACCGCCTCTTTAATCCACTTGCTGCTGACTTTGGTCAGCTCGATTCTCTGGGCCTGATTTTCAGACGCAATCTGTTCCAGCGCATCAAGATCCAGCAGATGAGCAAGGGGTTCTTTTCCTAATTCTTCATCAATATCCCGGGGCAGCGCCAGATCAAGAAATACTGTTTTATGTGCAAGTCTTATGGATTCCCTGCGAACTACCAGATGAGGAGAAGAAGTTGCTGAAATTACAATATCACTTTTTTCAATTTCCTGATAACGCTGCTCATAAGACACCGTTGAAAGTTCAGGAAAATCAGTTAACAGTTCCTTTGCGTGGGCAGGCGTCCGGCTGCACACTGCCACTTTTCCTGCTTCATACTCATAAAGATACCGAATTGCCAGCACTGCCATGCTGCCGCTTCCAATCACAAGAACTTGTTTTCCCTTTATCCCGCAAATCTGGTCCACCTGCCTGATTCCAATAGAGCTGACAGAAAGAGGATTTTCGCTAATCTTTAATCTTGATTTAATTTTCTTCGCACAGGTAACAGCATCCCGCACTACCCGGTTTAATTCCTTTCCGCCATATCCCAGCATCCTTGAAAACTCCTGGGCATCCTTTACCTGTCCAAGAATCTGATCTTCCCCCAGCACCAGAGATTCCAGCCCTGCGGCAATTCGAAACAAATATTCCATTGCCTCTGCGCCGGAGGAACATTTTAAATAACTACTGTTTTTTATTTCCGGAAATCTGGCAATATACAGACTCCTCATCTCTTCAAATTGTTTTTCTTCCCTGTAAAAAAAGAAAAGCTCACTGCGGTTACAGGTGGATAAAATCATGCATTGACCAATTCCTGCTTTTTCCGCCTTTTGTAAAAAATCTATTTTCTGGTTATCCGTAAAGGAAACTTTGTCCCGTATTTCCAGCTTTGCATCCTTATAGTTAATTCCAATGTAGCCAAACTGCATCTGTTCCACTTTACATGCCTCTCTTTTACCACTGTCAGGCGCGGCGCCTTCACTGTTTACGCCAAATATCTGTTTCTCATTCTGCAGGATCACTGCCTGCATCCATCAGTTCATCTGATTCCAATAATTTTCAAGCAGCCGGCAGGTTTTATCAATATCTTCCTCCGTATGGGCGTCAGACACAAATATTGCCTCATATTGGGAAGGCGCAATATAGATTCCATGATCCAGCATATAGCCAAAATAATCTGCATAAGCGGCAGTATCTGAACTGACAGCCTCCGCGTAATTATGGACGCCTCCGGAAGTGAAAAAGATACTTAAAAGAGAACCAGCCTGATTTACCGTCACCTTATCTCCTGCTGCTTTTCTCACCGCCTGCGCCAGCGCCTGCCCCTTTTGTTCCAGCCTTTCGTAAATAGACGTATCTTCTATCAATATGGTAAGCGTCTCAAGCCCTGCGGCAGTTGCAATGGGATTTCCCGACAGAGTTCCTGCCTGATAGACCGGGCCATCCGGAGCAACCATCCGCATAATCTCTTCTCTCCCTCCATAAGCCCCCACCGGCATGCCTCCGCCTATAATCTTTCCAAGGGTAGTCAAATCCGGCGTAATTCCATAGAATTCCTGGGCTCCGCCAAGCCCAAGACGAAATCCAGTGATCACCTCATCAAAAATAAGAAGAGCACCATACTGCAACGTAATTTCCCTTAAAAAAGGAAGAAAGTCCTTATCCGGAAGCACCACTCCCATATTAGCCGCCACCGGCTCCACAATCACTGCCGCAATTTCCTTTTTATTTGCCTCAAATAATCTTTTGACAGATTCTTTATCGTTATAGTCTGCAATCAAAGTATGCTTTGTAAAATCGACAGGAACGCCTGCACTGTCCGGCTGCGAAGCAGTAAGCGCCCCAGATCCTGCCTTTACTAAAAGCCCGTCAAAATGGCCATGATAGCACCCCTTAAATTTTATGATCTTATCCCGCTTTGTAAAGCCTCTTGCCACCCGAACCGCACTCATTACTGCTTCCGTACCGGAATTCACCAGGCGGCTTACTTCCATAGAAGGAACCAGACGGGCAATCAGCTCAGCCAGCTCCACCTCCCGCATGGTAGGCGCCCCATAGGTCATTCCAAGCTCGCAGGCCTCTTTCACCTTCTGAATCACCCGCGGATGTGCATGTCCTAAAATTCCCGGTCCCCAGGAACAGACATAGTCGATCATTTCATTGCCATCCACATCTGTAATTCGATCCCCTTTTGCAGATGCAATAAACCTTGGAGTGTGCCCTACTGCGCCATAAGCCCGCACCGGACTGTTCACACCTCCCGGCATATGTTTTTTTGCCCGCTTAAATAATTCTTTTGATTTTTCATCCATCATAATAAATCTCCGCAAAATGTGTTTTCCATATCTTCACGTATCCAGCGCGCCACATTAAGAGCATGATAGGTAATAATCATTTTTGCCCCTGCTCTTTTCAGTCCTGTCATGTTTTCCATAACAATCTTCTTTTCATCAATCCAGCCATTTAAGGCTGCCGCTTTCACCATTGCATATTCTCCGCTTACATTATATGCCACAATGGGAATGTTATAATTAAGGGAAATCTCCTTAATCACATCCATATAGCCAAGGGCCGGCTTTGCAATAATCAGATCGGCGCCCTCCTTTATGTCTTCCTCCACCTCACGCAATGCCTCCTGTCCGTTGGCCGGATCCATCTGATAGGTTTTCCGGTCTCCAAATCCCGGCGCAGAGTGGGCAGCATCACGAAAAGGCCCATAATAAGCTGACGCAAATTTTGCGCTGTAGGACATAACAGGTACATTGATAAATCCGGCGGAATCCAATGCCTGACGGATAGCCAAAACCCTTTTGTCCATCATATCGCTGGGAGCAATCACATCTGCACCGGCTTTTGCATAAACCACAGAAGCTCTGGCCAGTAGAGGAAGGGTTTCGTCATTTAAAATAATTCCATCCTGCACCAGTCCGCAATGTCCATGAGAAGTATACTCGCACAAACACACATCTGCCACAATAATCAGCTCCGGATACTTATCCTTAATCAGCCGGATTGCTTTTGGCACAATCCCATCCTCTGCATAAGCACCGCTTCCCGCTTCATCCTTGTGTGCCGGTATGCCAAATAAAAGGACAGCCTTAATCCCTGCTTCTATTACCCGGTCTACCTCTTCCATAACTCTGTCCGGCGAAAATTGATTGATTTCCGACATGGATGCCACCGGGTTTACAATATTTTCCCCCTCTATCACAAAAATGGGATAAATCAATTCCTCTATCCTTACATGGTTTTCTCTGACCATGCTTCTTAGAACTTCACTGCTTCTTAGTCTTCTCATCCGCTCCATTTTCTTCCTCCTCTCTCCTGCCTGAGCTTTCGAAACTCTGATGCTTTTTCAAAAGTACCTCTATCTCCTCATCCGTAAGCAGACTTTCCTTTAAAAGTCCCAGCTTTAAAATCTCCTGATAAAAACATTTTCTTTCTTCCTCTGTAGAAAAAAGCTGCTTTGCCCTGCTTCTTAAACTTCCCAGCAGATCGTTTAAATTTCCAATCTGCGGGGTTAAAATTTCATTTTCCCGGGCCTTTAAGTACTGAGTAAGCACCGGACTTTTTCCACTGCTGGAAAAGGCCGCCACCACATCCTTCTGCCTTACATAAGAAGGAAAAATAAAGCCGCAGTCTTCTATTCTATCCACTGCATTCACTAAAATTCCCTGCTTCTTACAAAGCTCTGCTATCTGGTGATTTTCCGTCGCATCATCTGTAGCCGCTACCACCAGCGCTTTCCCTTTGGTATCTTCCGGCATAAATTCCCGTTCCATAACAGTAACTTTTTTCATTTGCTTTATCTCTTTTATAATAACAGGTGATATTATAAGTACCTCCGCACCAAAGTCCAAAAGTACCTGCGCCTTGTGTATTGCCACTTTTCCACCGCCCACCACAAGACAGGGTTTATTTTCCAGGTTGATAAATAAAGGGAAATATGCCATAAGAACGTTCCTTCTTTATTCCCGCGAGCAACGAACCAATGGCGACTGCCGCGAGAATGAAATACCCCGTAGCTTGCTGTGGGGTATTTCACTAAGTCTAATTTTAATTTTTAACAATAGGCGTTTGCGAACCATACCTGCAAACGCCCATTACTATCATATCTTTTCTTCTCTTTTTTTTCAAGAATTATAGTTTAAAATCCTTTTTCCTTGTATGCTTCCACACTCCTGCATACGTCCCGGCACACCATTTCCCTCATGGCACTTTCTTTTATTCCGGCAGTGTTCAATCCGTTTGAATATTCATGATCAAGCTGATACATTGCAAAACAGATCATACGGGATAAAATTGTCATCACCAGATAGATAATATCAGGCTGCGACAGTTTTTCAATATCCTCTGCTTCTTCCATAACTACTTTCCTGATCAAATCTGTAAGCAGTATTTGATCTGGTCTTTTATTTTTGATCTTTTTCCGCAGCTCACAGCCAATAGCAGAATGATCGAGCATCAAATGCAGCACTCTCACAAAGCAGCCGATTGTAGCCACTCTCTCCTCCATTTTTATTAAAATCAGGTTCATTTTATCATATAATGTTTCTTCCTGTCTGATCAGTTCATATAAAGCCCCGCAGGAAGTTTCTATTTCATAAAAAAGCGCCCCTGCAATCATCTCCTCTTTACTGGAAAAATAGTCGTATGCAGTTCCCTTTCCAATTCCTGCTCTGCCTGTAATCTCTGAAACTGTCAGACTGCTCACATCAACACCTTCCATTATAAGATCAAGCACCGCCTGATAGGTTGCCGTTACTTTAGGCGCCAGTTCACTCCTTTCCATCATCATCCCCCTGCTCCTTCATTTTCTTTTTGAACAACTGCATTAATTTACCATTTCCTTCTCCCGGTTCTTTCTTTTCCCTGGAAAAAATATCATAAACACAGGGAATAACCACCAGCGTCAATACCGTACCGTAAACAAGACCTCCAATGGTAACAATCGCCATTGGTTTTCCCAGCTCTGAACCCATATCATGGCTGAATACCATTGTTCCCAAAGCCAGAATCGTGGTCAGCGCTGTCATAAGTACCGGACGCAGTCTGGTTCTTCCGGCCTCAAAAATTGCCTGCTTCTTTTCCATTCCACTACTGCGCAGTTGGTTAATATAATCCACCAGCACAATACCGTTATTTACAATAATACCGGAAAGCATGACAAAGCCAATCAGTGCAATTACGCTTAGCTCACTGCCGCTGATCACCAGCCCAAAGAATCCTCCGGTAAAGGCAAGTGGTATGGTAAACATAATGATAAAGGGCGAAAGCAGGGACTGAAACTGAGCCACCATAATCAGGTACATAAAAATCAGTGCCAAAAGAAGCATTAAATACAACTGTTCCATTGCGTCCGTTATGGTCTCGTTTTCACCGGACATCACAAGAGAATATCCGGCAGGCAGATTATATTGATCCAGCTCTCTTTCCACCGCGTCAGAAACCAGTCCCACATTATAACCGTCTGCTATTTCTGCAGATACCGCAATGTATCGATTCTGGTCGCTTCTGTTTACAGCTTTAGGAGAAATTGTATTTTCAAAGGCAGCAACCTCTGACAATAAAAACTTATCTATAGTGCCATCCTGTTTTGTTCTGGAAATTTCCAGGCTTTTTAACAGTTCCCTGGTAAGAGCCACATCCTGAGCGTCTTTGACATAAACGCCAAATTCGCTTTCTGCTGTTTCAAGAGTAGTTGCACTGGTGCTTTCCGCCAGCTTTTCAGCAACCTGGGCAAATACCTGGGCTACCGTCATTCCATGCGCAATTGCCTTATCTCTGTCAATGATCACCCGTAATTCTCCTGTGGATTCCTCAAGTCCGTCAGAAACATTTTCCGTTCCTTCCACACCTTCCACAATTGCCGCAACCTCTCCTGCAATTTTCTGCAGCACATCAATATCACGTCCACGAACCTGCACCGTCACACCGCTTCCACCCATAGCGCTCATATCCATAGAGGAAGTGTCAATGATAAGTTCCGCCTGATTTTCAGAGAGCAGCTCCTCCAAATCCACCATAATTTCATCTGCAATCTGTTCGTTGGTCTTGTCCTTATCCGGGCTTAAGGAAACATAAAAACTGGTAGAATTGGTGGATGCATTCCCGCCTCCTGTTAGCATAGTCATTGTTGACGCTGAAGCCATTGCTCCCACATCTTCAATCTCTTCCCGTAAAAGCAGCCGGTCAACAACCTCATCAGATACCCTTGAAGTATCAGCCAAAGGGGTATCTTTGGGCATGGTAAGCGTAATGGAAAACTGGGTGCTGTCCATATCCGGCATAAAAGCAGTTCCCTTAGAGTAAGAGGCAATCGCACTGACTACCAAAAGGATTACTACCAAAAGAAGTACCACCGGCTTAAACTTTAAAGAAAGAACAAGCAGCTTTTCATATATCCCAATCAATCCGGTAAAGAATTTTCCTTCCTTCTGCTCCTTTGTCTTTCCCAAAACCTTAGACGCCATAGCAGGCACTACCGTCAAAGCAATGATCAGACTGGCCAGCAGAGAGTAGCCTATGGTAAGCCCCATATCCACAAAAAGCTGTCTGGTGATGCCTTCCGTAAAAACGATTGGAAGAAAAACACATACTGTAGTTAAAGTGGATGCCATAATCGCGCCTGCCACTTCCCCAGCTCCTTCTATTGCCGCTTCTCTTGCCGAATGACCTTCCCTGCGCAGACGGTAAATATTTTCAATTACAACAATAGAGTTGTCTACCAGCATACCGATTCCAAGTGCCAGGCCTGATAAGGAGATCACATTTAAAGTTACTCCACTGAAATACATACAGACAATGGCAGTAATTAAACTGATAGGTATGGAGCAGGCAATCACTGCCGTAGGTCGTAAATCTCTTAAGAAAATAATCAAAATCAAAACTGCAAGCACTGCTCCAAATAAAATATTATTGATAATGGAATCCATAACAAGATCAATATAAATTCCCTGATCCATCAGGGTAATCAGCATTAAATCTTCGTTTTCTTCCATCAGCTTGTCAAACTTATCCAGTATCTTATCTGACACATCCCCCGTGGAATATCCGGTCTGCTTTTGAATGGTAACCATAATTCCCGGCGCGCCATTTACATTTGCATAAATATCCGCCGAGTTATCCGTCATAAATACATCCGCCACATCCTCTAAGGTAATGATATCCACATCATCCATCTCTGGATTTAAAATAGGCATCTTCTTCAGTTCTTCTATGCTTTCCGGTTTATCTCCCAGACGAATCAGATAGGCGATTCCCTTTTCCGTCACATATCCGGCAGGCATGGAAAAATTCTGAGCCTGCAAAAGGGACTCTACCGTCTCCACTGTTAAAATTCCATTCATATCCGCCTTATCATAAGCGTTTTCCCGGTTTTCCTCCAATTCTTCCTCGCCATCAAGAATCTGCTGGAGGGCGTCCGCCAACTGCTCGGCACTGTCATTTAACTGCTTTTCTCCATCTTCTAATTGTTCCCATCCGGAGTCGATCTGTTCCTGTCCTGCCTCAAGCTGTTCCTCTCCTGCTTCCAACTGTGTTTCACTGGCATCTAATTGTGCCTCCGCAGAAGTGATCTGCATTTCTCCTAAACTGATCGTAGTCTGGGCATTGGCAAACTCAATGGCCGCAGTCAGATTCCCCTGATAAACCTGCTCAAGGGCACTGTCAAGCTGAGCCATATTCCCCTCCACCTGAACAAGGGAAGCTTGAAGCTGGGCTATATATTTGTCGTAGCCAAGTCCCATTGTGTTGGCGCTTAGACTGGCCTGCATGTCATCCCAGCTT
>VSNT01000056.1 GCA_009774465.1 Lachnospiraceae bacterium | reverse complement strand
ATATTATCATGTATAATACCAAAAGTAATCAACATTGGGCTATCGCCAAACGGTAAGGCAACGGACTCTGACTCCGTCATCTCAAGGTTCGAATCCTTGTAGCCCAGCGAATAAGAACCGGTGGAGTGTTCCACCGGTTTTTGCGTGTCCGGAAAAATTGTAGAAGCAGTGCCAGAAGACGCTGTTAAGAAGCAAATGATTGTGTTATAATATTAAAAATTTCAATAATAAACTGGAAAATTGCAGGAGTAATACAGGATGGAGAATTTAGCATTAAATTTCGAGACAATAGAGAAAGTTAAACGGGAAGCAACAGAAATGATAAAAGTACGCATTGGTTCTGATTTAAAGGAAATCATTTTATATGGTTCCTGCGCAAGAGGTGATTACACAGATGATTCGGATATAGATATTGCGCTGCTTTTAAAATGCAGTCGAATGGAAGCAAAGAAATATGATGATGCTTTGGCTGAAATATCAACGGAATTTGCCATGAAATATTTTGCCATCGTAAACTTTGTCAGTCTGCCATACGGCGAATTTGCTGAAAAAAGAATGTGGTACAGGTATTTTAGAAATATAGACAAAGAAGGGGAAGTGTTATATGGATAGGGAATACTATATAGAACTTGCTAAGGTTCGGTTGGAGAGGGCAAAGGAACTTTTGGAAGATGCGCAGGATCTTTTAGCCAGAGAGTCGTATAGGTCGGCAAATAACAGAGCATTTTACGCAATGGAAAAAAGTATTAAAGCATTATTGGCAACCAAAGAGATGGAAGTGGCCACGCATAATGGAGGGCTAAAGCAGTTTAACTATATTTTTATCCATAAAGGGGATGGAAGCTTTACGACAGAGGATTATCAGAAGATAGCAAGGGCGGAGCAAATAAGGAATGTATCAGATTATGACGATTTTTATATAGCGTGCAGGGAAGAAACGAAGCAGCAGATTGATAATGCAAAATATATTGTCAATAAAGTGGACAAATATTTGGAGCTGGAAATGGTAAAGGAATTGAAAAAGGTATAAAAGTACAGAAGGAGAACAGCCAGAATATGTATACATTTGACAGCAGAATCAGATACAGTGAATTGGATGAGACGGGACATTTAAAGATAGAAGCGCTGCTTGACTATTTTCAGGACTGTTCTACATTCCATTCAGAGGATCTGGGGCTTGGAGTAGAATATCTGAAAAAGCAAAACATGGTATGGGTAATGTCCGCCTGGCAGATTGTTGTTACAAAGTATCCAAAGCTTGGAGAAACTGTTACAATAGGCACAGCACCATATTCTTTTAAAGGATTTGTTGGACAGCGTAATTTTTTGATGACGGATGCAAAAGGTGACAGGCTGGCCTGTGCAAATACAGTCTGGGGACTTATCAGTACCGAAAATGCGAAGCCTGTAAAGCTCACAGAAAAAATGCGTGAAAAATATATTCTGGAGCCGCCCCTCGATATGGATTATGCACCCAGAAAAATACAATTGCCTGAAAATGCTCAGAAAAGAGAACCGGTACAGATCCGGGCGCATCATCTGGACACAAATCACCATGTAAATAACGGTCAGTATGTGAAAATAGCTATGGATAGCCTTCTGGAAAAATGCAGGGTAAGGCAGCTTCGGGCAGAATATAAAAAGCAGATGTTTTTAAATGATATCCTTATACCTTATGTATCCGATACACAGGATGGAAAGCATGTTGTAGTATTGAAGGATGAGGAAGATAATATCTGCTGCATCGTGGAACTTCAGGAAGAAAGGAAATAAGGTTAAAAACGTGATTGAATTAGGAAAAATACAGGAGCTGACAATTGTAAAAAAGGTTGATTTTGGTGTATACCTTGCAGACACCAGCAAGGAAGACATGCCGGAGACAAAGGTGCTTTTACCTGCAAAGGAGGTTGCGCCGGATGCGGAACTTGGAGATCAGATTGAAGTATTTGTCTATAGAGATTCCAGGGATCGTATCATAGCAACCACCAGAAAACCGGAATTTACTGTTGGGCAGACAGCAGTGCTTAAAGTAAAGGAGACAGGAGAAATAGGCGCATTTCTTGAATGGGCGTTAGAAAAAGACCTGCTTCTTCCTTTTAAAGAGCAGACTAAAAAGGTGATTCCGGGAGAAGAATGTCTGGTTGCGTTATATATTGATAAAAGCAATCGGCTGTGTACCACAATGAAAGTATATCCGTACTTGAAAACTGACAGCCCTTATAAAAAAGATGATCAGGTGGAGGGGACTGTCTATGAGATCAATGAAAAGTTTGGTATTTTTGTTGCAGTAGATAACTGTTATCAGGCTTTAATTCCGAAGAGAGAGCCGGTAGAATGCATTAAGGCAGGAGATCATATAAGAGCACGTGTCTCAGACGTACTGGGGGATGGAAAGTTGAATTTAAGCCTTCGGGAAAAGGCATATATTCAGATGGGAAAAGATGCGGACAAAATCATGGAATTGCTGAAACAGGAGGGAGGCAGGCTTTCCTTTAATGATAAGGCAGATCCGGAACTGATCAGGCAGAAAACCGGCATGAGCAAAAATGAATTTAAACGTGCAGTAGGTAATTTGTATAAACAGAGGCTGATTGTAATTGAACCGGATGGAATCAAAATGGTATAAGAAAGGGTTAAGGAATTAAAATGAACAGTAAAAAAGCCAATTGGGCATTTTTAATAACAATCATTGTTTACATTGCATTTTCCTTCGCAATGACGATTTATTTTCCGTGGGTGACAGAGAGCCTTTTCTTGGGGAATTTTCTGGTTGAAGTGGTAATGATACTGCCCATTTTGATTTTTATTTTTGCATCAAAGGAAAAGCCGGCGGCATTTCTTGGGTTTCACAAAATAAAACCCGGTTCAATCTTTATGATTGCATTATTTACCCTGTTAAGTATGCCGCTTATTACATTGCTGAATATTTTTTCTCAGATTTGGGTGGACAATGAAGTTACATTGATGATAGACAGTATGGGCATGGATCAACTGCCCTTTTGGCTGTTATATTTATCATTAGGTATTATTGCACCGGTATTTGAAGAGATTATCTGCAGAGGAGGATATTATCGGTCTTATAAAAAGTCAGGTGGACCTTTTAAGGCAATGCTCCTTTCGGCAATTATTTTTGCAGTGATGCATATGAACTTCAATCAGGCAGCCTATGCCTTTGCAATAGGAATTCTGGCGGTGCTTCTGGTAGAAACAACAGGAAGCCTGTGGTCTTCTATTATATATCATGGCCTGATTAACGGAAGCCAGGCAGTGATTATGTATGTGAATCTTCAGGCGGATTCGGAAATATATAAGGAATCTGCCAGCCTCATAACAGGTAATTTCCTGATCTATGCAATCGGGATTTATCTGATACTTACAGCAATGACTCTGCCCCTTGCATGGGCAGTTCTTATATGGCTCAGCCAGCATGAAGGAAGAAGCGGAGTATTATCCTGTATCTGGAAGGAAAGAAAAACAAAAAAAGATAAGATGGTCACTATACCTTATATAGCGGCTCTTATCCTTTGCATAAGTGTGATGACAGGCGCATTTGGATGGTTGATTGGCCAAATACTAATGCATTAACTGGTACATCAAATCATGTAATATTAAAACAGGCTGCCCTTTTAACCGGCAGCCTGCTCTTAAATTAACATATCAATATTTCCTCCGATATGAGGGTTAACTGACAGTTCCATAGACTGGCTCATCATGTTAATCATACTGGCGCCTGCCATTTCAGAACTTTCCAAGGCTTTATCCAATACAGCGATACCTACTTCATTTGTCAGCTTAACATTTGCCAATGCAGTTGATAATTCAGGAATATTCATTTGCCTACGCCTCCTTCATTAAGTATTAAGTATATCATAAGTAAAAGAAAAATGGAATGCTTTCCTTTTTTTTGTGTTTGAATCGTTTGTATAGGTTGCATATTCTGAAAAATTGGATAAATAAGGTAAAAGACATCAAAAGTACACAAAAATGTTACAAATACAGGTAGATTTTTTTGTATATATATATTAAAATGAAGAGGAAGTTTGTCCGGGGGGATAAATAAGCACGAAAAAAATTGTTGAATTTGCATAAAACTTTTTATGGGATATAGAAAGAGAGGGGTATATGATTTCTAATCAGATTTTACAAAATACAATTGAAGGGTTGAAATCTATCGCCAGGGTAGATTTTTGTGTTATGGATACAGACGGCAAGGAAGCGGCGTCCACGTCAGATGAAATGTCACAGTGCGGACCGGAAGCATCGGAATTTGCAAAATCACCTGCTGATTCTCAGGAAATTCAGGGGCATCAGTATTTTAAAATCTTTGATGAACAGCAGCTTGAGTATGTACTGATTGCGGCTGGCATTGGTGAAGACGTATATATGGTAGGAAAAATGGCGGCTTTTCAGATTCAAAATCTGCTTATTGCCTATAAGGAACGGTTTGATAAGGATAATTTTATCAAAAACCTTTTACTTGATAATCTGCTTTTGATTGATATTTACAGCCGGGCAAAAAAGCTGCATATCCAGACAGATGTTAAGAGAGTTGTTATGATTATCGAAACGGATAATGGAAAAGACAGCAATGTACTGGAGGCGATGAGAACCTTTTTTGGCAGTAATAATAAAGACTTTATTACTGCGGTGGATGAAAATAATGTGATTGTTGTTAAGGATTTATCTGAGGGTGACAATCAGAAGGAAATTGAAAAAGCAGCCAGGAGTATGGAAACATTTCTTTTGAGAGAGGGAATGAGCGGAATCCATATTGCCTATGGCACGGTGGTTAAAGAAATCAAAGAAGTCAGCCGTTCTTATAAAGAAGCAAAGATGGCTATGGATGTAGGAAAGATTTTCTTTGACGAAAGAAATATTATTGCTTATAGTGAGCTTGGAATTGGACGTTTGATTTATCAGCTCCCTATTCCGTTATGCAAAATGTTCATCAAAGAAATTTTCGGCGGTAAGAGCCCTGACGAATTTGATGAGGAAACCCTTACCACAATTAATAAATTTTTTGAAAACAGCCTGAATGTATCGGAAACCTCCAGACAGTTATTTATCCATAGAAATACTTTGGTTTACCGTTTGGATAAGCTGCAGAAAAGTACCAGACTGGATATACGGGTTTTTGAAGATGCAATTACCTTCAGGATTGCACTTATGGTAGTAAAATACATGAATTATATGGAAAATATGGAGTATTGAGAAACAGCAGTTTTGCAGGGAACTGTTTTATGAAGAATAAGAAATAAGGTACAGGTGGTGGAATATTTTGGCAAAGAGTGAAGGAAAAAGTAAGAGAAGAAGATCACAGTCATCAGCAAACGGCGAAATTATTACTCTTAACAATGTGAGTAAAGCCTATGCGACAGGCGCACCGGCGTTAAACGGTGTGGATTTACATATTCAAAGAGGAGAATTCGTATTTATTGTGGGAGACAGTGGTTCCGGAAAGTCGACTATGATAAAACTTCTGCTTCGAGAACTGGTGCCTACTTCGGGCGACATTAATGTAATGGGGTATGATCTGGTAAGAATCCGTCATGGGAAAATTCCCAGGTTCAGAAGAAATCTTGGTATTGTTTTTCAGGATTTCCGGCTGCTCAAGGACAGAAACGTATATGAAAATGTAGCTTTTGCCCAGCGCATCGTTCAGGTATCCAATAAGGAAATTAAACGTAATGTTCCCAGTATATTGGCTACCGTAGGACTGGCAGGCAAATACAAGGCAAAGCCGAGGCAGTTGTCAGGAGGAGAACAGCAGAGAGTTGCCATTGCAAGGGCGCTGGTAAACCGCCCCAGCATACTGCTTGCAGATGAGCCTACCGGTAATCTTGATCCGAAAAATTCCTGGGAAATTATGAAGCTTTTAGAGCAGATTAACGAAAATGGAACTACAGTGCTTGTAGTAACTCATAACCGTGAAATTGTTAACGCAATGCAAAAGAGAGTTGTTACAATGAAGAAAGGCGTCATTGTCAGCGACGAAGAAAAAGGTGGCTATATCGATGAGGATTAGTACGTTTTTTTATACGATCAAACAGGGATTAATTAATATTTTCAGAAACAAGTGGTTTTCACTGGCATCGATTGCAACAATTGGTGCCTGCCTGTTTTTGTTTGGAGTTTTTTATGCCATTCTTACCAATTTTCAATATATTGTAAAGACAGCCCAGGAAGGGGTGTCCGTTACGATATTTTTTGATGAAGGGCTCAGCCAGGAAAGAATAGAAGAAATCGGTGCGTTGATTGATAAGCGTCCCGAGGTATCCAAAAAAGAATTTATTTCTGCCGATGAAGCATGGGAAAGTTTTAAGGAAGATTACCTTGGAGAATATGCAGATGGTTTTACGGAAAATCCGCTGGCTGATTCTGCCAACTTTCAGATTTATTTAAGTGATGTATCCTTACAGCCTGCACTGGTAACCTATCTGGAAGGACTGGAGGGAGTAAGAACGGTAAACAGATCTGAAATTACAGCCTCTACACTTACAGGAATTAATGCGCTGATAGCATATATTTCCGTAGGCATTATTGCAATTTTGTTTGCGGTATCAATATTCCTGATCAGCAATACGGTAACCATTGGCATTTCAGTGCGCAAGGAAGAAATTACAATTATGAAATATATTGGTGCCACAGACTTTTTCGTCCGCTCGCCATTTGTGATAGAGGGTATGCTGATTGGAGTGATTGGTGCATTGATCCCCATTGGTGTTATATATGTTCTCTACAACAAAGTTATTGAATATATTATGTTAAAATTTGCTACTCTTTCTCAGTTGTTGTCTTTTGTTCCTGTTGAAGTGATTTTTGGAAAGCTGCTTCCCATATCAGTGATTATGGGCGTGGGAATTGGTTTCCTTGGAAGTATTACGACCGTTAGAAAACATTTGAGAGTATAGTGAATGATTTAATGCAGGTTGCAGACTGGATGTCAGTTTGCAGAGGTATGATGGATGAAACAGTGGAAAAGAGTACTTTGTGTGATTTTGTGCTTTCTGATTGTTTCTGGTATTGCGGGAAGATATGAGACAACTGCCCATGCCAGCGAATTGACGAATGAGAGCATAAGGCAAAAGGAACAGGAGATCAGCAAGGCAAGAGAAGAAAAAAAAGCATTACAGAATGGTCTTACTGATGTAAAAGAATTAAAAAAAGAACTGGAGGCTTCCAAAGAAAATCTTACCAATTACGTAACGCAGTTAGATGCCCAGCTTGTTGAAATTCAGGCAAAAATCAACAATCTGAAAGAAATGATTCTGACGAAAGAGGAAGAAATCAGTGCAAAAGCGGTAGAACTGGAAGAAGCTCTTTGCGTACAGCAGGCGCAGTATGAAGCAATGAAATCCCGAATTAAGTTTATGTATGAAAAGGGTGACATGCTGTATCTGGAGCTGGTTTTTGCGGCAGAAAGCTTTGGCGATATGTTAAATAAAGCCGAATACATAGAAATGCTTTCCGCGTATGACCGTAAAATGCTGGATGAATATGTAGCCTACGCCGAATATGTAGCTTTATGCAAGGAAGGGCTGGAAGAGGAAAAGGCTGTTTTGGATGAGGCAAAGGCAGCAGTAGAAGAGGAAGAAAGATCCTTAAATGAATTGATTGCTGCTAAGGAACAGGAAGTATATAATGTAACGGCGGATATTAAGAGCAAGGAAAGTGCAATTCAGGAGTATCAGGCGGAAATTGCTTCACAGAACGAAACCATTGCGGCATTGGAAGCAGCTGTTGCGGAGGAGAGAAAAAGGCTGGCGGCAGAACAGGGCAGGAAATATGATGGAGGAGTCTTTACCTGGCCGGCTCCCTCATATACCAGGATTTCTGATGAATATGGAAATCGTATGCATCCAACTTTAGGTATTGAAAGATTTCATAATGGTATAGATATGGCGGCACCAGGAGGAAGCGCAATTCTGGCGGCATATGATGGTACGGTTGTGGCAGCGGCTTACAGCAGCAGCATGGGAAATTATATTATGATAGATCACGGAGACAGCCTTTATACGATCTATATGCATGCTTCCGCCCTGTATGTTTCTAAAGGCGCTGAAGTAACAAAGGGACAGACAATTGCCGCTGTGGGAAGTACAGGACGTTCTACAGGCAATCACCTGCATTTCAGTGTACGTTTAAATGGGAATTATGTAAATCCCAGAAATTATCTGGGTGGTTAAAGGGAATTTTTGTCGGGAATGGAGAGATTTAAGTGGATAAGTTAGAAGAAGCAGAAAGCAGGACGCAGACAGAAGAATTACAATCTGAACAGAAGAAAAAGAAAAGAGATTTTTTAAATGGCATTATTGTCGGGGGGCTGGCAACAGCGCTTGTATTTACAGGTGCATATGCAGGAAAAACAGCTTATCAGATTATAAAGGTCAGAGGCGCTGCGGCAGAAGCAGCTTCAGAAAGCGTAATCAATACTGAGACCATTCAAAAAATCAAGCTGCTGGAATCGGTAATAGACGAAGCCTATTATTATGATGATAAAGTTTCCATAGATGATTTGCAGGAAGGTGTATACAAGGGACTGGTTTCCGCATTGGGTGATCCCTATTCTGAGTATTACACAAAGGAAGAACTGGAGGAAGTTGTAAACAGTAATAAAGGTGTTGCCTATGGAATTGGAGCTTATATTTCATTGAATAAGCAGTGGAATATGGCAATGATCAATAATGTGATGGAGGAGTCGCCGGCACAGGAAGCAGGCCTTATGGCAGGGGATGTTATCATTGAGGTGGATGGCGAGTCTACTCAGGGAATGAGTGTTTCACAGGTGGTAAGCCTTGTCAAGGGAAGGGAAGGAACCACAGTCCGCCTGACAGTCTACAGAGAGGGTGAAGCTGATTACCTGGAAATAGATGCGGTCAGGGGTAAGCTGATTGAAGCGACTACGGTAAACAGCGGTATGCTGGAAGGAACCGATCATATTGGCTATGTGCGTATTAGTGAGTTTGATGGAGTAACAGTTGACCAGTATGCGGAGGCTATGGCAGTCCTGAAAGAAGAAGGAATGAAGGCTCTGGTTCTTGACCTGAGAAGCAATCCCGGAGGAGATGTAAATGCGGTTGTGGAGATTGCAAGAAAGATACTGCCAAAAGGAATGATTGTATATACGGAAGATAAATATGGCAACCGTAAGGAATATACCTGTGACGGAGACAGGGAATTTGATCTGCCTCTGGCAGTGCTTGTAAATGAGTACTCGGCAAGCGCTTCCGAAATTCTTGCAGGAGCAGTTCAGGATTATAAAACAGGGACGCTTATTGGAACTACCACATATGGGAAAGGAATCGTGCAGCAGATTCAAAGACTGGAGGACGGTACCGCAATCAAGCTTACCATCAGTGCATATTATACACCTCTGGGAAGAAATATTCATGGAATAGGCATTACCCCTGATATTGAACTGGAATATGATTATGAGGCTTATGAAGCAGAGGGAATAGATAATCAGGTGGATAAGGCAATAGAGATTCTGGAAGAACAGATAAAATAAAATCGGGATGTAAAAAATGTAAGAAAAAAGGTACAGAGCAGAGCTTAAAACTTGCCCTGTACCTTTTAACATAAGGATGGCGCGGTACGCGGTGTCCGTTGTTTAGCATAAAGACAGTGCAATGCGGCGTTTGCTGCTTAACATAAGGTGAAATTACATGAAGAAACTGGAAAATTTATCGGTACAAAAAAGACTGTTTTTGGGAATGTTTGGCATTTCTGTTTTTATCGTGCTTGTTATCACAGGAACAGCGGCTGTCAACACTTATAATGCCATGAGAGAACAGTTGATTTACAACAGGCGGATGAGCATCGGATGGCTTAAGGAGCGGCTGGAGCTGGGATTATCCGGCTATCAGGAGCAATTTTACGAATTTGAGATAAATCAGCAGTATAAATCCATCATTCAGGACTGGTGTATTGAAGAAGAGGAACTTAATTATGCTTCCAGATGGAGTCTGATTACAGCCATGAATGGAATGATCAGTATGGACAGCAATTTAAATGGCATTGAGATTTATAATTTCAGGAGAAATGAAGTTTTAATCAGCAGACGTTCCGGTGCCAGTTTGGAGGAGATTGGAGAACAATTATCTATCTGGCAGCAGAGGGGAGAGGACATGCAGGACAATCTGGTTTTTCTGCGGACGGAAAATGAAATACTGATTTTGCATCAGATGCACCGGTTTTCAGATAAGCAGCCCTATGCATTGATCGTCATGCATGTGCGTCCTTATGAGCTGCAGGATATTTTAAGTGATATTAAAATGACGGAAGATGAAACGGTACTGATATTTAATGACGAAGGATTGTGGATAGAAGCAGACTATGGCGAATTAAGCAATTCAGATATTCCAGTGGTACAGAATGTGCTGGAAACCATGAAAGGATTAAACAAAACAGAGCTGGTATGGGATGGAAACTTTTGGTTTTACCGGGAAGCAGGGGGCGGAAAGCAGCAGATTTTACTGTCTGTTCCCAATCATGTGATTATGGATTCTTTAAAGGGAACGCTGATGATTGCGGCTATCGTTGGGGCAGCAGCAGTTGCATTAAGTGTGGCAGGCGCTGTGCTGATTTCCAGAATATTCTCTTATCCAATCATCAGTTTATCCGGGAAAATGCGCCACTTTATGTTAAATGATGCGGAGGAAAATTCTGACGGACAGGAGGAAAGCTATGGCAGCATAAAGGAGACGCAGAATGAAATTATTATGCTTCAGGAAAGTTTTCATATTATGGTGGAGCGCAATCAAAAGCTGATTGCCCAGAAGTATCAGAAAGAGCTTGAAAAAAGAGAAGCACAGGTGCATGCACTTCAGGCCCAGATTAATCCTCATTTTATGTATAACATTATGCAGGTGATTGGGGGTATGGCACTGGATAAAAATGCGCCTGAAATTTATAATGTTACTACCGCGCTGGGGGATCTTATGCGGTACTGCCTGAATTTTTCTCAGGAAATGGTACCCCTGCGGGAAGAACTGCGTTATCTGAAAAGCTACTGTATGCTGCAGAACGAAAGATTTAATGGCAGGATAAAATTGGAAATACTGGTAGAGGATAAGCTGCAGGGGATTTTGATTCCCAAACTGATTTTACAGCCTGTTCTGGAAAACAGTTTTCATCATGGACTGGTAAATCAGCCTGGAAACTGGATTTTAAAAGTAGAAGGAAAACTTGCGGAGAAAGAAGCGGAAGGTATTGGCGTATTAATTCTTACAGTTACGGATAATGGAAGCGGAATTGCCAGGGAAAGACTTTCGGAGATTCAGGAAAATTTAAATAAAGGAAGTAAGTCTGCGCTGCACTCCGGGGCACATATCGGGCTTGGTAATGTAAATGCCAGAATCAAATTGATGTATCCGGAAGGGGATTACGGTGTCTTTATTGACAGTGTTGAGGGCAGGGGAACTACAGTTGTAATCAAAATGGAGGTCAAGCTTGAAAACTAAAAATTTTCAAGTGGGAGATTTGTGCTGTGCACAAAGTCTCCAGGCTTTGAAAGGAGCAGGATTATAGAGTGAAATACAAAGCAGTGATTATAGATGATGAAATATGGACCAGAAAAGTAATCCGCAGTCTGGGGGAATGGGAAACTTACGGAATAGAGATTGCCGGAGAAGCGTCTGACGGCGAGTACGGACTGGAACTAATCCGGCAGGTCAAGCCGGATATTATCCTGACGGATGTATGTATGCCTCACATGAATGGACTGGAACAAATTGAGCAGCTTCGCAGGGAAAATCAATTGGTACAGGTTATTTTTATCAGCGGATATGATGATTATTCTTACGTAAGAAATGCCATGAAACTGGGAGCTGTAGACTACCTTTTAAAACCGGTAAAACCGGAAGAACTTAATAATCAGCTTATGAACTGTACACAGCGGCTAAAGACACTGGAACGGGAAGGGAAAAGAGAAGACTTTTCCATGAGCTTTTTAAAAGAAGAATGGGCAGGGGGTTATTACCAGCTCAGAGACAGTCTTGCAGAAGTCGTTAGCTCCGGAAATCAGGAGCTCCTTGAACTGAAACTGGAAGAAATAAGTTCTTTTTTGCAGGATAAAATGGGAAACGCGCCGGATAAAGGAAGCATGATCAGCATTTATTATATGCTTCTTAATCTTCTGCAAAGATTTATTTTAAGCAGAGGATTTGGGATGGAGGATATTTTTAAAGAAAAGAATACGACTTTTGTTTTTGAAGAGGGCTGTATGCCAAAAGAAATGATTCATTTTATCAGTGGGCTTTACCTCCATGCAGCTTTAAAGATTCAGGAGCGGATGAAGGGAAGAAACCGGCTGGATACAGCTAAAGTACAGAAATATCTTCAGGTAAATTTTAAGGAAGGGATTACTTTGGAAGGGACCGCGCAAGAATTTTTTGTAAGCAAGGAATACTTAAGCAAAGCTTTTAAGGCAGAAATTGGGAAAGGATTTCAGGAATATCTGACAGGCCTTCGTATGGAAAAGGCAAAAGATTTGATTATGAACTATAAAGTGCCTATTAAGGATGTGGGGGAAATGGTTGGATATGTGGATCAGTCTCACTTTTATAAAACCTTTAAAAAGTATTTTGGTATGACGCCCGGTGAAATGAAACCGGTTTAAAAATTGACAATAAAAAACAACCGTTCTTGCAAATGCTTTTCAGATTGGGAAATATTATGATAGAGCATATCAAATTACTGATAAAGCTTTGGAAGAAGGAGAAGGAAGGTATGAAAAAGAAAAAAATTTTTGCACTGCTGTTGGCAGTGTGTATGACAGTTTCTCTGACAGCCTGCGGAGGAACAAAGGAAGAAGAAACACAGAAAGAAACCACACAAATCAGTGAGATGGAAGAAGCGGCAGAGGATACGGATACCAAGGTAGAACCTGCAAAGGAGGCAGAGTTAAATATTATGATGAGCTTCCCACAGTATATGGATCAGTGGGAAACCTACTGCAGACAGTTTGAAGAGAAAATGCTGGAAGAAGAGAACATTGCGGTGAAAGTGAATTTGGAAATGCCCAGTTCGGACCAGTATGAGAGCGTGCTTCAGGCGAGGCTGACAGGGGATGATGCGCCGGATCTTTTTACACTGCACAGCAACAATATTGCTGCCTATTACAGTGCAGGTAATCTGACAGATCTTTCCGGTGAAGAGCTTGCCGGAAAAATTTATGAAAATGTAAAGGAAACGGTTACCACAGATGGAAAGCTTTTGGCTGTGCCTATTGAAAGCCAGGCATGGGGCGTTCTTTACAATAAGGACATTTTTGAGGAATGTAATTTAACAGCGCCGGATACGCTGGAGGATTTACAACAGGTTTGTGCTGTATTAAAGGAAAAAGGATACACACCGTTTATGCTGGCATTTCAGGAACAGTGGGTACCTCAGCTTATGACTGCACTTACCATTGGGGGAAAGGTTTCCGGCGAAGCAACAGACTGGCTTAATAAGATGTATGCAGATGAAGGTTCTTACGCTGAAATTGCTGATATTTTTGACGTGATTGATGTGATTATGGCAAATGGTACGGAGCGCGCTATGGAAGAAGGAAGCGAAGCAGGCAGTGCAGACTTTGCAAATGGAAAAGCGGCAATGTATGTACAGGGAACCTGGGCATCCGGGACGATTATGACAACAAATCCGGATATGAAGCTTGGCGTATTCCCGCTGCCTGTTAATGATAATAAGGAATGTACAAGAGTTAATCTTTCCACTTCCACTACACTTGCAGTATATCCGGAAAGCGAGAACCTGGAACTGGCTTTGAAATTTGCAAATTATGTGCTGGATGATGAGGATTCTTCCGCACTTTTCCAGGCATGTTCCTTTAATCCTCTGGCAAGCTGTCATAATTATGAGTCTGCGTCCTGGGTGGCAGAGGCGTCAGAGTATGTAGCCGCAGGAAGAGCATATCAGGATCTGGTACTTCCATCAGCAGTGACAGATGAGCAGGGAAAACTTCTGCAGGAATATTATGTAGGCAGTGTGACAAAGGAAGACATTATTAAAACACTGGACGAGGCCTTTCAGAATGCAAATAAAATGAATCAGTAGGGGAAGGATCAATGTCAGCAAAGAAAAAAGAAAATTTATCCCTTTTGGCTTTTTGCGCGCCGGCCCTTGTGGTTTATATCCTTTTCAAGCTATTCCCTGCAATTTCAGGTATCTTTTATGCATTAACGGATTGGAACGGATTAAATAAGACATACCATTTTATTGGGATTGAAAACTTTGTGGAACTGACAGGGGACAGGCACTTTTGGAGATCCATGCTTTTTACCTTTAAGTATGTTGGGGTTTTGCTTATCACTGCAAATTTATTGGCATTGCTTCTTGCGGTATTTATTGAAAGCAGGCCTAAAGGAAAAGGATTTTTCAGGACGCTTTTTTACATGCCCAATATGATCAGTATGATTATTGGCGGTTATATGTGGAACTTTATTTTTACCAGAGTTTTGTATTATATGGCGGACAACTGGGGAATGAAATTTTTGGACCGGTCCTGGATCGGTGATCCTAAGTATTCTTTTGCTGCAATCATTATTGTGGCATCCTGGGGAGTAGTAGGCTATTTAATGATTATTTATATGGCTGCTCTCCAGGGAGTGCCCTCCCATTTGATTGAGTCAGCAAAGCTGGATGGTGCAACCAACCTCCAATGCTTTTTTAGGGTGACAATGCCTATGATCCGTCATGCATTGACCATTTGCATTTTCTGGACATTAAATTCAGGATTTCAGGTCTTTGATGTGATCTACTCTTTAACAGGGGGAGGGCCGGGAAGGGCAACCCAGTCGGCGGCGATTAATATTTATGAGGAAGCCTTTTCAGGAAATATCAGATACGGTTATGCCACAGCTAAATCTACAGTACTATTTCTTATTGTGCTGGTTATTACGGTAATTCAGTTAAATATAATGAAAAAGGGGGAGCAGGAATTATGAGAAAAAAACAGCTCATGCAGAACGTAATATGCTATTTTCTGCTTACAGCAGCAGCGGTTTTCTGGCTGTTCCCTCTGTTTATGGCGCTTATTAATTCTTTTAAAACAAATGGAGAACTTTTGACCAATGTCATGTCTCTCCCTGCAGGTATACATTTTGAAAATTATACCCGCACCATTGAAAAAATGCATTACTTAAGAAGCTTTTGCAATACAGTGGTGCTGTCTGCCTTAAGCGTCTCCATGATGATTCTGTTTTCCGCATTGGCGGGGTGGAGGCTGTGCAGGACAAAGACGAAACTTTCCTCTTTTATTTTTGGTATGTTTGTTTTTTCCATGTTAATTCCTTTCAGTTCCATTATGATTCCTTTGTATAAGGTAGTGCTGGCATTAAAAATCAAAAATTCTCTGCTGGGACTTTCTTTTGTTTATGCAGGGCTGGGAGTCAGCATGGCAGTTTTTCTGTATCATGGCTTTGTGAAGGGAATCCCCCGGGAATTAGAGGAAGCGGCAGCAATTGATGGGGGCAGCAGGATGAAAATATTTTTTCTTATTATACTGCCTCTTTTAAAACCTATTACAGCTACGATTTGTATTACCAATGTTTTATGGGTGTGGAATGACTTTCTTCTTCCCCTGATTGTGATTTCAGACAATAAAAAATATTCTCTGCTGCTTTCAACCAATACTTTGTTTGGGCAGTACAGCAGCGACTGGACGGCAATTTTAAGTGCCTTGATTCTGGCCGCCATTCCTGTTATTATTTTTTATGCCTTATTTCAAAAGCAGATTTTGAAAGGGATTGCAGATGGGGCAGTAAAGGGCTGAAAAAAGAAAGCGGAAAGGAGCAGGTAACAATGATAAATGGATTTTTGCATGCAGATGGAAAGAAAATACTGGATGGAAGCGGAAGAGAGGTTTTATTAAAAGGCTGGGGACTGGGAAACTGGCTGCTCCAGGAAGGATATATGTGGCTGTCAGGGGAAAAATGCTTTGACCGCCCCCGGAGAATTGAACAGGTGGTGGCTGAGCTTACAGGAGCGGAATATGCCGAGCAGTTTTGGAAGCAGTACCGTAACAATTATATTCGGCGTGAAGATATCTTAAAAATGGCCCGGCTTGGTTATAACTCTGTGAGAATTCCCTTTAATTACAGACTGTTTATGGCAGAAGATACGGAGCAGATACAGGATGCAGGGAACAGAAATGACGCGGGCATCAAAAAAGGTGCAAGCATCTTTTGGAAAAAGGAAGGGTTTGATTTGCTGGATCAATGTCTTGAATGGTGCGAGGAAGCCGGAATTTATGCGTTTCTTGATCTGCATGGAGCGCCTGGCGGGCAGACCGGATCAAACATTGATGATTCTGTGGATAATGTCCCCCGCCTTTTTATGGAAGAGCAGTATCAGGAAAAATGTATTGCCCTCTGGGAAAAGCTGGCAGAGCGTTATTGCGGCAGGGAAGTGGTGGGAGGTTATGATCTGTTAAATGAGCCAATTATTCCTCCTTATGCAGGCAATGGAGATTTTGACTATCTGATACCGGAACTGTCAGCATTTTATGAAAAATTAATTCATGCAATCAGACGTGTGGATCAAAATCATCTGCTCAGTATAGAAGGAGCACACTGGGCAACAGATGTCCGGATTTTTGACCATAAGTATGATGAAAATATGGTGCTGCATTTTCACAGATATGCAGAGATTCCTGATATTGCCTGCCTTCGGAAATTTGTGGAAAAGTCGGATGAACTTAAGGTGCCTTTATGGATGGGGGAGACCGGAGAAAATGGAAACGAATGGTATGCGGCATTGTATCCGCTGGCAATAAGCCTTGGAATCGGTTATAATTTATGGCCCTGGAAAAAAATGGAGTGTACCAATTCCCCTTATTCCATCTGTAAACCGAAAGAGTATCAGATGTTGCTGGATTATTTAAAAGGAGGGGTAAAGCCCTCGCAGGAAAAAGCACAGGAAATTTTAAATGAGTATCTTGAAAATATAAAAATGGAAAATTGCATGGAACATTCGGAAGTAACCTGTCACGTTTTTAGAAAACTTCCTTTTTCTCTTAGAGCTACGGACTTTGATGAATGCCCTGGCAGGGGAAAATCTTTTAGCGGAACCGGAGAGGAAAATCCTGATATATCTTACCGACAGGGCTGTGGGATGAAGATAGTTAAATTGCGGGAAGCCGGGGAAAAGCAGTTTGTATTTGACTGTCAATGGGACAGATTCGGCCTTGTTTTGGGAAAAGGCGAATTTGTTTGTTACAGTTTGGATGAACAGAAAGACATGGAAGTGGAAATTACTTTTGCATCCGGGTATCAGGGTGGAGTGCTTTTGCTGGGAAGAGAACAGGCTCATGCAGATGCAGCGAAGGCCGAAGGGGAAAATAAAAGTGGAGAATCAGGTGAAAAAAAAGTGCTTGTCGACGCTGAACAAAAGAAGGTGAAAGTACATATAGAAGCCGGAAGCGGTGCGCTTTTTGTAAGGGTACTGGAGGGTGAGGTCTGCCTGGAGAGGCTGGAGTTTAATTGAAATTATGGAAAGAAAGCGGAGGGTATGCTATACTGAAAAATAATTGAAAAGAAATTATCAGACATTGCCAGGAAAGGAAAATGGACTTGAAGTTATCAGAATTGTTGGCGGAAACTACGGAATATGATAAAAAGCGGAACGTAGAGATACGGAAACCGAAAAGCTGGCTGAAAAGCATCAGTGCTTTTGCGAACGGAACCGGAGGCACATTGATTTTTGGTATTGCGGATGATGATACAGTAACTGGGATTGAGGATATAAAAGGCGCGTCTGAATTTGTCAGCCAGAAAATAAAAGAGCGCATTGATCCGCTCCCAGAAGTTGCAATGAAGATTCACAGTACGGAAGATGGAAAAAATCTGCTTACGGTGGAAGTTATGAAAGGGCAGGAAACGCCATATTATTACCGTGGAGACGGTAGCACCGAGGCTTTTATCAGAATTGGAAACGAGTCGGTTACTGCAAATGCGGCAGAATTAAAAAGGCTTGTGTTGCGTGGGAAAAATTCGTCTTTTGATTCCCTGATGACAGATTATGATTTCAAAGATTATTCTTTTTCTAAATTGCGGGAACGCTATAAAGAATGGAATGGGACAAGTATGCCGGAAAAGGGTTTTAAATCTTTTGGAATTGTTGATGAAAAGGGAAAACTTACAAATGCCGGAGCCTTGCTTGCGGATAATTGTCCAATCCGCTATTCAAGGCTATTCTGTACGCACTGGAATGGATTGGACAAAAGTGGAGGCAAGGTAGATGCTCTGGACAGTGCGGAATACAGTGGGAGTTTGATTATGCTGCTGAATGAGGGCGCTGGTTTTGTGAAAAGAAATATGAAAATGCTCTGGAAAAAGACAGCAAATTCCCGGATTGAAATGCCGGATTTTTGTGAGAGAAGTGTTTTTGAAAGCCTTGTCAACGGGCTGATCCACCGGGATTACCTGGTGAATGGCAGCGAAGTCCATATAGATATTTTTGATGACCGTCTTGTGATTTATTCTCCGGGCGGGATGCCGGATGGCACAAAAATACAGGAAAGGGATATTGATACTGTGCCTTCTACAAGAAGGAACCCGGTTCTGGCAGATATATTCGGGCGGTTGGGCTATATGGAACGTCAGGGCAGCGGGCTTAACAAAATCCGTGAGGCATATGAAAATGCGGTGAATTATGAGGAAGGAATGGAGCCGGTATTTTATTCAGACGGAGTGATGTTCATGGTGACGTTGAAAAATTTGAATTATAAAATGCTTATAAATGAAGCTGAAAATGAAGCTGAAAATGAAGCTGAAAATGAAGCTGAAAATATTGTTTTGACAGAATTGGAAAGAAGATTGTGTGAATTATTGAAAGAAAACTCAAAAATTACGCAGTCAGAGATACAAAAACAATTAAGTCTTTCCAGAAGTAAGGTACAAAGGACAATGAAAAAATTAGTAAATGAGGGGGTTATTAAGAATATAGGCTCTCATAGAAGTGGGCAGTGGAAAGTTAAAAAATAATTTACGATAGAATTTAATGAAAGAATAGAAGATAGAGCAAAAGAAATAATGAAAATATCTAATATCAAGGCATTTGACAGCCTGCATTTGGCGAGTGCGGAAACAGGAGCGGATATACTTTTAACAACGGATATGAAATAAGATAACAAAACCAAGTGAGATTAGGAGAATGGGGACTGAGGCGTTGATAAAAGCTCTTGGTCCAATTGGGATGGCAAGATATCTGGAGGAATTTGACAATGGAGGTTTTGGCGATTATACAAAAGAGAAATATCTACGTCAGATCCAGATAAAGATATCGGATGTAAAATAATTGAGGTAAAGTATAAAGGAGTATTTCTGATAAACAGAATACTCTTTATATTTTGAAAAATAAATGGGCAAATATTACAAAATAAGAACAAATGTTCTGAAAATACTGTACAAACATAAATGGGTATGATATAATCAAAACTGCTTTTGAGAAACGATTGAGACTATTTGGAGGTGAACTGCTTATATGGAGTTTAAATTACATTCAGAATACAAACCCACCGGCGACCAGCCCCAGGCCATTGCAGAACTGGTAAACGGTTTTAAAGCAGGGAACCAGTTTCAGACATTGCTTGGCGTTACCGGTTCCGGTAAAACCTTTACTATGGCGAATGTGATAGCCGCATTAAATAAGCCGACGCTGGTGATTGCCCATAATAAAACACTGGCGGGGCAGCTTTACGGGGAATTTAAAGAATTTTTCCCGGAAAATGCGGTGGAATACTTTGTCTCTTATTATGACTATTATCAGCCGGAGGCTTATGTGCCCTCGTCGGATACTTATATTGCAAAAGATTCATCTGTTAATGATGAAATTGACAAGCTGCGGCTTTCGGCGACAGCTTCTTTGTCAGAGCGCAGGGACGTAGTAGTGGTTGCCAGCGTGTCCTGTATTTATGGTCTGGGAAGTCCTGATGATTATCAGGAAATGATTGTATCGCTCCGTCCGGGGATGGTCAAGGACAGAGACCAGGTGATTCGGGAGCTGATCGACATTCAGTATGACAGAAATGATATGGATCTGGGAAGAGGATGCTTTCGTGTAAGAGGAGATGTGGTAGAGGTATATCCGGCAGAAGGCGGAGATTACCTGATCAGAATTGAATTTTTTGGAGATGAGATTGACAGGATTGCACAGACAGATCCATTAACTGGACAAGTTCATGCAACTTTGGAGCATATTGCAATTTTTCCCGCATCCCATTATGTGGTGCCTCAGGAGAAGATTAACGAAGCATGTAAAAATATCGAGGTGGAATTAGAAGAGCGAGTGCGGTTTTTTAAAAGTGAGGACAAGCTTTTGGAGGCTCAGAGAATTTCCGAGAGAACAAATTTTGACATTGAAATGCTTAGAGAAACAGGATTTTGTTCGGGCATTGAAAACTATTCCAGGCATCTTGCAGGGATGCCGGCCGGTGCTATGCCTCATACACTGATGGACTTTTTTGGAGACGATTATCTGATTATTGTTGACGAATCTCATATAACAATCCCTCAGATTGGTGCAATGTATACGGGAGACCGGTCTCGAAAGACCACACTGGTGGATTACGGTTTCAGACTTCCTTCAGCACTGGATAACCGACCTTTATGTTTTGCAGAATTTGAACAACATATTGACCAGATGATGTTTGTCTCTGCAACCCCTTCCAATTATGAAAAGGAACATGAATTGTTCCGCACAGAGCAGATCATCCGTCCTACAGGGCTTCTTGATCCGGAAATTTCGGTGCGCCCTGTGGAAGGGCAGATTGATGATCTGGTTTCAGAAATAAACCGGGAAACAGAAAAGCATAATAAGGTTTTGGTGACCACTCTTACGAAGCGAATGGCTGAGGACCTTACCGCTTACATGAATGATGTGGGAATCAGAGTAAAATATCTGCATTCGGACATAGATACCTTAGAGAGGGCGGAAATCATCCGGGATATGCGTCTGGATGTATTTGATGTGCTGGTGGGAATTAACCTGCTGCGGGAAGGCCTTGATATACCGGAAATTTCTTTAGTGGCAATTCTGGATGCGGACAAGGAGGGATTTTTAAGGTCGGAAACTTCCTTGATTCAGACCATCGGGCGTGCTGCCAGAAATGTGGAAGGGCATGTGATTATGTATGCGGATAACATAACTGATTCCATGCAGGCGGCCATTGATGAGACCAACAGAAGACGCAGCATTCAGCAGCGGTATAATGAAGAGCATAATATCACGCCTCAATCGATTAAGAAGGCAGTCCGCGACCTGATCAGTATTTCCAAAGTGATTGCAAAGGAAGAACTCCGGTTTGAGAAAGATCCTGAATCCATGAACCGTAAAGAACTGGAGAAGCTGATAAGTCAGATTGAAAAGCAGATGAAAAAGGCAGCGGCAGATCTTAACTTTGAAGCGGCAGCACAGCTTCGGGACAAGATGGTGGAATTGAAGGTTAAGCTAAAAGAACTTGAAGATGAAAAGCAGGACTAATTAATACGAAAGGTATGGTTATTTTTAGATGAAATTATCAGATCAGCATGTAGAAACCCCTAAAATGCGTCCAAGAGAATATATTAAAATCCGGGGAGCCAATGAGCATAACCTAAAGGATTTAAATGTGGATATTCCCAGAAATGAGCTGGTAGTGCTTACCGGTCTTTCCGGCTCTGGAAAATCTTCTCTTGCTTTTGATACCATTTATGCGGAAGGGCAGAGAAGGTATATGGAATCTCTTTCTTCTTACGCAAGACAGTTCCTTGGACAGATGGAGAAGCCCAATGTGGAAAAAATAGAAGGACTTTCGCCGGCCATTTCCATTGACCAGAAGTCCACAAACAGAAATCCCCGTTCTACGGTAGGAACTGTAACGGAAATATATGACTATTTTCGGCTCTTGTATGCAAGAATTGGAATTCCTCACTGTCCCAAATGTGGAAAGGAAATTAAAAAGCAGACGGTTGACCAGATGGTGGATCACATTATGGAACTGCCGGAAGGAACCAGAATACAATTACTGGCGCCTGTTGTACGGGGAAGAAAAGGAGAACATGCAAAGGTTTTTGACAGGGCGAAACGCAGCGGTTATGTGCGGGTGCGTGTAGATGGCAGTCTTTATGAACTTACAGAAGAAATCAAGCTGGACAAGAACATTAAACACAGCATAGAAATTGTAGTTGACAGGCTGGTGATCAAAGAGGGAATTACAAGAAGACTTACTGATTCGGTAGAAAGCGTGCTGGCGCTTGCAGAGGGTTCTCTGATGGTGGATGTGATTGATGGAGAAACCATTAATTTCAGCCAGAGTTTTGCCTGTCCGGACTGCGGGATCAGTATCAGTGAAATTGAACCAAGAAGCTTTTCCTTTAACAATCCCTTCGGAGCCTGCCCCGTGTGTTATGGCTTAGGCTATAAAATGGAATTTGATCCGGAACTTATGATTCCTGACAGGTCCCTGAGTATCAATGAAGGCGCTATTCAGGTAATGGGCTGGCAGTCCAGCAGCGATGCGGGAAGCTTTACCAATGCCCTCCTGTGTGCACTTTCCAAAGAATATAAATTCAGTCTGGATACACCGGTGGAGGAACTGCCGGAGGAGGTTTTTCATGTATTGATTCATGGAACCGGAGGAAAAGAAGTCAGGGTTCATTATAAAGGACAGAGGGGCGAGGGCGTGTACCCTGTTGCTTTTGAAGGACTGATTAAAAATATGGAGCGTAAATACAGAGAAACCGGCTCAGATATTATGAAACAGGAGTATGAGACCTTTATGCGCATCACGCCCTGTAAAGAGTGCGGCGGCATGAGGCTGAAAAAAGAATCTCTGGCAGTGACAGTCTGTGACAAAAATATTTATGAAATTACTTCTATGTCCATTCGTAACTTACATGCTTTTCTTAAGGACATGAAACTCAGCAGCCAGCAGCAGATAATTGGAAAGCAGGTGTTGAAAGAAATTCATGCCAGAGTAGGCTTTCTGGTGGATGTGGGGCTGGAATATTTGTCTTTGTCAAGAGCCACAGGAACCTTATCCGGCGGAGAGGCCCAGCGCATTCGGCTGGCTACCCAGATCGGCTCCGGGCTGGTGGGCGTCTGTTATATACTGGATGAGCCAAGTATCGGGCTTCACCAGAAGGACAATGATAAATTATTAAATACTCTGAAAAATCTTCGTGATCTGGGCAACACATTAATTGTGGTGGAGCACGACGAGGATACCATGCTGGAAGCAGATCATGTAGTAGATATCGGTCCCGGAGCCGGTTCTCATGGCGGAAAAGTGGTAGCCCAGGGAACTGCTCAGGAGATTATGGAGATAGAAGATTCTATTACGGGACAGTACTTAAGTGGAAGAATGCAGGTGCCCATACCGGAAGTGCGGCGCAAACCAAAAGGCTGGCTTACCATTACAGGCGCACAGGAAAATAACCTGAAAAATGTTTCGGTGAATATACCTGTCGGCGTCTTTACCTGTGTGACCGGTGTTTCCGGCTCCGGAAAAAGCTCTCTGGTTAATGAAATTTTATATAAACGTCTTGCAAGAGATTTAAACCGGGCAAGAACCATTCCGGGTAAACACAAGAACATTACCGGCATTAAGAAACTGGACAAGGTTATAAATATTGACCAGTCCCCCATTGGGCGTACTCCCCGTTCTAATCCGGCAACCTATACGGGAGTTTTTGATTTAATCAGAGATCTGTTTGCAGGAACACCGGATGCCAAGGCAAAGGGATATAAGAAAGGACGCTTTAGCTTTAATGTTAAGGGAGGAAGATGTGAAGCCTGCGGCGGAGACGGAATTATCAAAATAGAAATGCATTTTCTGCCGGATGTATATGTGCCCTGTGAGGTATGTGGAGGAAAACGTTACAATAGAGAAACTCTGGATGTGAAATATAAGGGAAAGAATATTTATGATGTGCTGGATATGACTGTGGAAGAGGCGGTACCCTTTTTTGAAAATCTGCCTTCCATCCGCAGAAAGATAGAAACATTAAATGATGTAGGGCTTTCTTATGTGAAGCTGGGGCAGCCATCCACCACATTATCCGGAGGAGAGGCCCAGAGAATTAAGCTGGCAACGGAATTAAGTAAGCGCAGTACAGGAAATACGATTTACATTTTAGATGAGCCCACCACCGGACTTCATTTTGCAGATGTGCATAAGCTGGTTGAAATTTTAAACAGAATTGCAGATAATGGAAATACCATTGTAGTGATTGAGCACAACCTTGATGTGATTAAAACCGCAGATTACATTATTGATATGGGACCTGAGGGCGGTGACAGAGGCGGGCAGGTAGTGGTCTGTGGAACGCCGGAAGAGGTTTCTGAATGTGCCGATTCCTATACAGGGCAATATATTAAAAAAATGTTGAAAAAGTATAAAGATAATTTAGAAAAGTACCGATAAATGATTTAAAGCATGGATGCGGCAGTAAAACGGAGGGAACCGTTTTATTGTTTGTGTCCATTTTTATTAATTTTTTGTGAAATTACTTTGAAAATATTTTTCTATGGGTTATAATAACTTTATATG
>VSNT01000055.1 GCA_009774465.1 Lachnospiraceae bacterium | reverse complement strand
TCGGGTAACCGTGAAGGAGAAGATACTAAGAATGAGATTACCGGTCTCCGCCCCGGAGAAAAGCTTTATGAGGAGCTTTTGATGGCGGAAGAGGGAATGACGGAGACTGCAAATAAACTGATTCATATCGGGAAACCTATTGATATAGATGAAAGCAGATTTTTTATTCAATTAAAAGCGTTGAAGGAAGAATCAAAAAATGAAAGCAATGATATCAGACCTTTGATCAAAGAGATCGTATCTACTTATCATTACAGGGAAGAGTAATGGAGGAACGAAGAAATGGCAGATAAAAAAATTTATTTATCTTCCCCCACCATGCATGGGGAAGAACAGGAATTTATCAGGGAAGCATTTGACACCAACTGGGTGGCGCCTCTTGGTCCTAATGTAAATGCATTTGAGAAAGAATTGGCAGACTATGTGGGAATTGCCCATTCTTCCGCATTAAGTGCAGGAACAGCGGCTATCCACCTTGCACTGCGCATATTAGGTGTCGGAAAAGGAGATGTGGTATTTGTCCCTTCCCTGACTTTTAGCGCAACCTGCAATCCGGTGGTATATGAAAATGCAACACCTGTGTTTATTGACTCGGAGACTGAAACCTGGAATATGGATCCAAAAGCCCTTGAAAGAGCCTTTGAAATCTATCCCAATCCGAAAGCTGTGATCGTTGTTCACTTGTACGGAACACCTGCAAAGCTGGATGAAATTATGGAAATCTGCGATAAACATGGGGTACCTTTGATTGAGGATGCAGCGGAATCTCTAAGCAGTACTTATAAAGGAAAACATACAGGCACTTTTGGGAAAATTGGAATTTATTCTTTTAACGGAAATAAGATTATAACCACCTCCGGCGGCGGAATGCTGGTTTCGGAAGATGAGGAAATTACGAAAAAGGCAACTTTTCTGGCTACCCAGGCAAGGGATGCAGCCCGGCATTATCAACATTCCCAGATTGGATATAATTACAGAATGAGCAATATTACTGCCGGAATCGGCAGAGGACAGCTAATACATTTAGAGGAGCACAAGGCCCTTAAGAAAGAAATCTACAGACAGTATAAAGAAGCCTTTGCAGATATTCCTGAAATCGGATTAAATCCTTTAAATAAAGAGGGAGATGCAAACTGCTGGCTTACCGGAATGATCATAAAAGAAGGCTGCCTTGTAACTCCTGATAATATTATGGATGCATTGGCAGAGCGTAACATAGAATCCCGTCCCGTCTGGAAACCCATGCACTTACAGCCGGTATTTGCAGAATGCGATTTTGTTACCGCAAATGGAAGCAAGAAGAAAGGCGATCAGGGAGAAGATGTTGCAGCAGACGTATTTAACAGAGGGCTATGTCTGCCAAGTGATATTAAGAATACAAAGGAAGATATGGAGTTGATTATAAGCATTATTCGCAGATGTTTCAGGAAATAATTATTTGTATGTATTAGATTTGGGTGAGCGTATGCGGCACCGGAGGGGGAGCCATCTCGGAATATTTCTTCGTCGTCGCGCTCTCGCTCTACAACAACGTAGCAGTGGTAAGTTTCATAAGTTGCTCTGCAACTTTTTCACTAACCACTGACGTTGTTGTAAGGACTCCTTAAGAAATATTTCCGAGATGGCTCCTTCGCCGATAGCCGATAATATATACACATTTCACAGAGTATCAAAATTGATTTTTATGAGAAAGTGTAGATTAGTGTTGACAGTGTTCCAATTCTTAAGGAGCCCTTGCGGAAGCGTGGCGACGAAGAATTGGAACACTGTCAACACCTCAACTACACAGAATTGCGAACAATAATATTTGAAACACGGGGGTATGGCAATGTACAAAAACGGTATAAAACGAATATTGGATATAATCTTATCTTTGTGTGGAATTATTGTTCTTTCACCGGTGTATCTTGTTTTGTGGGTGCTGATTCGGTGTAAGCTGGGGAAGCCGGTTTTGTTTACGCAGGATAGGCCAGGGAAGAAGGAAAAGGTATTTAAGCTTTATAAGTTCCGCAGTATGACGGATGAGAGGGATGAAAATGGACAGCTTCTTCCTGATGAGGTAAGGCTTACCCCTTTTGGAAAGCTGCTTCGATCTACCAGTCTGGATGAACTGCCTGAGCTTTTTAATATTTTAAAGGGAGACATGAGCCTGATCGGGCCAAGGCCTTTGCTTGTCAGATATCTGCCTTATTATACGGAAGAAGAAAGGCACAGGCATGATGTAAGGCCCGGGCTTACGGGGCTTGCTCAGGTAAACGGGCGCAATGCGTTAGGCTGGGAGGAACGTTTTGCGTATGACCTGGAGTATGTAAAAAAATGCAGCCTGCTTATGGATTTAAAGGTTCTTGGGATGACAGTGGGAAAGGTTTTGAAGCGTTCAGGAACTCTTTCCGGCGCAGAGCAGACAGTGGCTGATTTTGATGTGTACCGGAAGGCTGGAAAGGATGGAAATTAAATGAAAAAGATTGCATTGTTTGAAAGGCCTCTCGAAAAAACTCCTCTTGTGCCATTGTCGGGAAGTTATGGAGAAAATTCTATTTATATAAAAAGGGATGATTTAATTCCCTTTAGTTTTGGCGGAAATAAAGCCAGAAAGGCAGCGGAATTTTACAGGGAAATTAAAAATTCGGATACAGATGTGATTATGACTTATGGCAGCAACAGTTCCAATCATTGCAGGATTATCGCCAATATGGCGGCGGCAATGGGGCTTTCCTGCCATATTATTTCTCCTGAGGAAAACAGGGAGATTCTTTATAATACCAGATTGGTGGAACAGTTTGGCGCAGTGATTGAAACCTGTCCGGTAAGCAAAGTTGCGGAAACCATAGCAAACCGGATACAGGCCTATAAGAAAGAAGGAAGAAAACCTTACTTTATTACAGGGGGAGGGCATGGCAATCCGGGTACGGAAAGCTATGTAAAGGCTTATCGGGAAATAGAAAGCTGGGAAGAAGAAAATGGAATTTATTTTGACTATATTTTTCATGCTTCCGGAACCGGTGCAACTCAGGCGGGGTTAGTCTGTGGCCAGCTCCTTACTCAGGCGCAGTGGGAAGAAAGGAAGGCATCTGGAAGGGAGAAGGAAGCGGATTTTGCGGGCCTGAAAGCAGAAAAGCCAAATAGAAGGGCAGCGGCGCAGATTGTAGGAATCAGTATTGCAAGAGAAGAAAACAGAGGAAGAGAAGTGGTAAAAGACAGTATCAGAGAATATTTAGGGAAAAAATTTGATACTCTTTACAGGGAGGAATCTTTAATATTTACTGACCAGTATCGTCTTGGAGGATATGGGAAATATACGGATGAGGTAGCATTTGTAATAGATAAAGTTATGATGCAGGAAGGAATACCGATGGATACTACTTATGTGGGGAAAGCCTTTTGGGGAATGCTAAAGTTTCTTGAGGATAACCGGATAGAAGGAAAGAGAGTGCTTTTTATTCATACGGGAGGGACGCCTCTTTTCTTTGATAAGTTGGAAAAATAAGGTTGAGTAAAAAAGCGTATTCAACCTGTTGATTTAAGAGCGCGGCGCAACGCGCAGATGGGTGCATGAATGAATATTTTGATTTTAAGTGCGGGAACCAGAAATAAGGTGGTGCAGTATTTTAAAAAAGCAGTGGGAGATAATGGCAGGGTGATTGCAACAGACTGCTCTAACCTGGCGCCTGCAGTTTATGATGCGGACAGGTTTTATCTGGTGCCAAGAATTACTGCACCGGAGTATTTGGATGTAATTTTGGATATCTGTAAAAAGGAAAAAATTGATGGAACTTTTTCATTGATTGATCCGGAGCTTTCCCTGCTTGCAAAAGAAAAAGAAAAGTTTCTGGCAGCAGGGACGACGCCGATTATTTCCCCTTATGAATTGGTGGAAACCTGTTTTGATAAGTATAAAATGTATCAGATGCTGTGTGAAATGGGAATTCCAACCGGAAAATGCTTTCTGGATAAGGATGCATTTAAGGAGGCGTTTGAAAAGGGTGAAATTTCTTTTCCGGTCTTTGCAAAACCGGTGAAGGGAAGCGCAAGTATCAATATTAATAAAGTGACAACAATGTCAGAAATAGATGTGCTGTTTGATTTATATGATGATCTTATGATTCAGGAATATATGGACGGACAGGAATATGGGGCGGATGTTTATATTGACATGATTTCCGGAAAATGTACCTCTATTTTTGTGAAAAAGAAGATTAAAATGCGGGCAGGAGAGACGGATAAGTCCGTATCATTTAAAGACGAAGCACTTTTTTCCATGCTGCAAAATTTTGTGGAAAAATGTGGCTTTTGTGGTATGATAGATATTGACATATTTAAGATAAATGGAATCTATTATATTTCGGAAGTAAATCCCCGGTTTGGCGGCGGATATCCTCATGCTTATGAAAGCGGCGTGGACATGCCTTTACAGGTGCTTAACAATCTTTCGGGAAAGGCCAACCCTGTTGCCATTGGAGATTATGAGGAAGGAATTTGCATGATGAAATATAATGAAATTGGGATTGTAAATCTGAAAGAAGAGGAAATTATCTGACCAATGAAAAAGATATTGATTCTTTCAAACTCTTCCGGAGGGCTGTATGACTTTAGAAATGAGCTGATAAGAGAGCTTTTGGAAGAATATCAGGTGACGGTGAGCATTCCTGACCAGGTACGTACAAAGGAGTTGTCAGAAGAAGGCTGCAGGGTGGTACAGACGCCCATCAACAGAAGAGGAGTAAATCCCATAGAGGATATGAAACTGATCAAAGCCTACCGAAAGCTGCTAAAAGATGAAAAGCCCGATCTGGTGCTGACCTATACCATCAAACCGAATATTTATGGCGGATTTTGCTGCGGGCGTATGAAAATACCCTATATTTCCACGGTAACAGGACTTGGCAGCACTTTTCAAAAAAAGGGACTCCTTCTTAAAGTGATTGTTGCCATGTACCGCATGGGACTGAAAAAGTGTGCCTGTGTTTTCTTCCAAAATGAAGAAAACAGGAAAATTTTTGATTTCTATCACATCAAAGGAAAAAGCAGCCGTCTTGTGAAGGGCTCAGGAGTGAATTTGCAGCGCCATCCTTTGGAACCCTATCCTGAAAGGGAGGAAGTACATTTTCTCTTTGTGGGAAGGATGATGAGAGAAAAAGGGATTGAAGAGCTGCTGGCAGCGGCGGAAAATCTGGCCGGTCCTAAGGTGAGATTTGAACTTCTTGGGTATTGTGATGAAGATTATCAGGACAGGCTGGATGAGTTTGAAAAAAAGGGTTATATCAGGCAGCTTGGATTTGATCCTGATGTACATGAGTACCTTAAAAACTGTTCTGCACTGGTGCTTCCCACTTACCATGAGGGAATGAGCAATGTACTGATGGAGGCATCTGCTACGGGAAGACCTGTGATCGCCACCAATATCAGTGGATGCAGAGAAATTTTTGAAGAAGGGGTTACAGGGCTTGGATGTAACCCAAAAAGCAGCGAGGACTTGATCAGGGCATTAAAGGAGTTTTTAATGCGTTCCAGGGAAGAAAGAGCCCAAATGGGACAAAAGGCCAGAGAAAAGATGGAAAAGGAATTTGACCGGAAAAAGGTGGCTCTGGATTATATGGAAGAAATACAAACTTTAACCAATAGATAAAATATTGATTTAAGAAAGGAATGAAAGACAATGGATTTATATGAAAAACTGTTAAGTGGGGAAGAAAAATTATCATTAGTGGGACTTGGGTATGTGGGAATGCCCATTGCAGTGGCTTTTGCCAGAAAAATCAAAGTAGTTGGCTTCGACTTAAATGAGAAAAAGATTGAACTTTATAAAAACGGAATCGATCCTACCAATGAAGTGGGAAATGAAGTAATTAAAACTACAAAAGTGGAATTTACAGCAGATCCTTCCAAATTGAGAGAGGCAAAATTCCACATTGTTGCAGTTCCTACGCCGGTAAATGACGACCACACACCGGATCTTTCACCGGTAGAAGGGGCAAGCAGGATTTTAGGACAGAATCTGACTAAAGGTTCTGTGGTGGTATTCGAATCCACGGTATATCCCGGAGTGACAGAGGATATCTGCGTACCTATTCTTGAAAAGGAATCAGGACTTAAGTGTGGTGTGGACTTTAAGATTGGTTATTCCCCCGAGCGAATCAACCCGGGAGATAAGGTGCACCGTCTTGAAACCATTGTAAAGATTGTTTCCGGTATGGATGAGGAAACGTTAGATACTGTGGCAAAGGTATACGAACTTGTGGTGGAGGCAGGGGTTTATCGTGCCCAGTCCATTAAGGTGGCGGAAGCGGCCAAGGTAATTGAGAACAGCCAGAGAGATATTAATATTGCATTTATGAATGAGTTATCCATTATTTTCAACCGCATGGGCATTGACACCAAGTCTGTGCTTGAGGCGGCAGGAACCAAGTGGAATTTCCTTAAGTTTTACCCCGGTCTGGTAGGAGGACACTGTATTGGGGTTGATCCCTACTATTTGACCTACAAGGCGGAGGAGCTTGGCTACCATTCCCAGATTATACTTTCCGGGCGCCGGATTAATGACGACATGGGAAAATATGTGGCAGAGTCAATGGTAAAAAACCTGATTAAGGCGGACATTCCGGTAAAACATGCCAAAGTGGCAATTTTAGGCTTTACTTTTAAGGAAAACTGTCCTGACACCAGAAACACCAAGGTAATTGATATTTATAAAGAGCTTGGAGAATATGGAATTACACCGGTGGTAGTTGATCCGGCGGCTGACGCAGAGGAGGCAAAGCGGCTGTATGGAGTAACTTTTGACAGCATGGATGCGGTGAAGGATGTGGATGCTGTGATCGTGGCGGTGGCACATACCCAGTTCCTGGAACTTAAGAAAGAAAATATAGATGGATTTTATAATCCGGCCCATAAAAAGAAAGTATTTATGGATATTAAGGGACTGTTTGACAGAAATGAATATCTGACAGAGGATTATATTTACTGGAGACTGTAAATACTGGAAGGGAAATATATACTTGAAAAATAGTCAGGAAATGAGGTAAACAATGGGATATAAAAATTTGAAATTTGATAAAGACAGCATATTTCTTGTGACAGGAGGAGCAGGATTTATCGGTTCTAATTTATGTGAGGCAATTTTGGACATGGGCTATCAGGTTCGGTGTCTGGATAATCTTTCTACCGGAAAATATGAAAATATTGAGCCTTTAACAATAAATCCTGATTTTACTTTTATAAAAGGGGATATCAGAGAGCTTGACACCTGTCTGGAAGCTACGAAAGGTGTGAGCTATGTGCTGAATCAGGCGGCGTGGGGAAGTGTTCCCAGAAGCATTGAAATGCCCCTTCTCTATGAGGAGATCAATATTCGAGGCACATTAAATATGATGGAGGCGTCCAGACAAAACGGTGTGAAAAAATTTGTCTATGCATCCAGCTCTTCCGTATATGGAGACCATCCGGTGCTTCCCAAAAAGGAAGGAGCGGAGGGGAAGGTTCTTTCTCCCTATGCCCTTACCAAGAAGGTGGACGAAGAGTATGGAAGGCTTTATAAGGTTCTGTATGGACTTGACACCTATGGAATGAGATACTTTAATGTATTTGGGCGCCGCCAGGATCCGGAAGGGATGTATGCAGCGGTAATCCCCAAGTTTATCAAACAGTTGATGCATGGAGAAGTGCCTACCATTAACGGAGATGGCAGGCAGTCCAGAGACTTTACCTATATTGACAATGTAATTGAAGCAAATTTAAAGGCCTGCCTGGCCCCTTCTGAGGCAGCAGGAGAAGCTTTTAATATTGGTGCAGGGGGAAGGGAATACCTGATTGACGTATATCATGATCTTTGCAAAGCTCTTGGAAAAGAGGTAGAACCTCATTTCGGGCCGAACCGGGCAGGGGATATCAGAGATTCCAATGCAGATATCAGTAAAGCGAAAGAGCTTTTGGGCTATGATCCTGAATATGATTTTGAAAAAGGAATTAATCTGGCAATTGACTGGTATAAGGAAAATCTGGCGTAAAAAGGGAGCATCTGGATGGAGTTTAAGATTGGCAGATACAAACTGCAGATTGTCAGAGACTATCACATTACTAATACTATGCCTCGAATTTATAATGCGGAAGGGAAGCTTCTTGAGACTTATTTTATCCGCAACCGGCACAGTCAGCATGCCCCTTTTGGACATGAGGGAAAATATTTTTTCTGGGACAGGTATAATTATGGACTGGACACCCATTTTTATGGGGCGGAGGAAATGCCTCATACCCTGGGAAAGCCTGTGGTTAAGTATGGAATGCTGACAGAATCAAGGGTGATTGTGCCAAAGGACTACGAAGTGTTTCACAGGCATAAGGGGCTGGAAAAAGAGTTCCGCTATATTTTCACCTATGATGAAAAAATATTAAATGAGATTGAAAACGCCAGATTTTACCCTATTGCGGCAGGTATCTGGAATCAGAAAATGAAAGAGGAGCTTTATCAGAAAAAAGAAGAAGATTTGTCCATTCTTTGTTCGGATAAAGTGATGTGTTCTCTGCATCAATTTCGTCTGGAACTGGCCAGAAGGTGTAAAAAGGATCAGCTTGCCCATACCTTTGGGAAATTTGACGGAGGTTCTTACATTAAAAGCGTGGATGAAAGCCTTGACCGTTTCCGCTTTTCCATTATCATTGAAAATGATATTTCAGATTATTATTTTTCCGAACGCCTGACAAGCTGCTTTGCGGCCCAGACGATTCCGGTATACTTGGGAGCCCGCAAGATTTCCGAGTTTTTTAACCCGGAAGGAATGATTCTGCTGAAAGATGCCAATCTGGAAGCGGCAGTTCAGATGATAAGGCAGTGTACAAAGGAAGAGTATGAAGCAAGGCTTGGCGCGGTTTTGGATAATTATAACAGAGTGCAGGAATATGTGAACATGCAGGATTATCTATATGAGCATTTCTTAAAATAAATAAGGATAAAATATTATGAAATATAAAGTAGTTGTCTTCGGAGTAAAGGATACTTCTGAAAATATTGTAAACTTTATACAGGAAAAGATTTGCCCGGTGGATCTGGTAATTACGATCAGCCCGGAAGTGACAAAGAAAAATCAGGTTTCCGGTTATAAGGGTTTGTCTGTGCTCACCGAAAAGTATGGAATTCCGGTTCACCAGGCCGACAGTTACTTTTTAACAGATGAAAAGACGCAGAAGTTTCTTTCTGAGAATGAATTTGACATTGGAATTTCTATGGGATGGCAGCGTTTAATTCCACCCTCTGTGCTGGATAAATTTAAATTTGGTATTTACGGTTTTCATGGAAACTGTGGTTATCTGCCTTTTGGACGGGGACGTTCGCCCCTTAACTGGTCGATTATTCTTGGAGACAGCCGGTTTAATTTGAATTTGTTCCGCTATGATGAAAAGGCGGACAGCCCTAATGTGTTTGCTACAGAAATGTTTTCCATTACTGCCCATGATGATATCCGTACCGCACAGTACAAAAATATGATCTGTTCCAAAAATTTGATCAGAAAATTGCTTAAGGCATATCAAAAAGGTGAAATTATCATAAAAACCCAGTCCAAGGATTTTGATTCCTGGTATAATAAGCGCACAGAAGCAGATGGAAAAGTGGATTTTCATGGAAGAACCAGAGAAATCTACAATCTGATCAGAGGTGTGGCAGCTCCTTTTCCCGGTGCCTTTGCCTATGTGGAGGAAAGACATAAGGAGACTTGCAAAGCCGGGCAGGGAAATATCTGCAAAAATGAATCTGCCGGAGAGAATAAAATTATCATCTGGCAGGCCCATCCTTTTGACGAAATAATTGATTTTTCAGAATATGCGCCAGGAGAAGTGATAGATGTATTTGATGGCAAGCTGGTGGTTCGGACAGTGGATGGCTCTCTTTTGGTTGATCAATATGAAAGCCAGTGTAAAATAAAGGCGGGAGATATTTTGTATTAAGCGCCTGAATATGCAGCGAAAAAGCGAGGAATAAATGAAAATAGCAGTAAGACTTGATGATATCACACCTGATATGGATTGGGAGCGGTTTTTTAAATTTAAAGCGCTTTTGGACCGATATCAGGTGAAGCCGCTTATAGGGGTAGTTCCCGATAACAGGGATGAGAATTTAGTAAAAATCAAGCAGGATAAGGTAGAAAAGGAAATTCCGGAGGATTTTTGGAAGTATATAAAACAACTGCAAAGCAAAGGGTGGGTAATTGCCATGCATGGATATCAGCATGTGTATTCCACCAAAAAAGGAGGAATGTTTCCTTTAAATAATTTTTCGGAATTTGCAGGTATTTCTTTTGAAAGGCAAAGGGAAATGCTGGAGGAGGGAAAGAAAGTACTGGCACAAAAAGGGATTGAAACGGACATTTTTATGGCGCCGGCTCACTCTTACGATAAAAAAACACTAAAGGCCCTTAAGGAATGTGGTTTCAGAGCGTTGACAGATGGATTTGGAAATGCACCATATAGCTGGAAGGGACTGATTTTTTATCCGATATCGTTTCAGTTAAGCAGTGCATTTAAGAAAAAAGATGGATATTCCACTATGGTGGTTCACACGGATACTGTTTCCGATGAGGATTTGGAGCGGTACGAAGGTTATTTTATGAAATCAAATGTGGAATGGATTTCCTATAAGGAATATTTAGAACAGGAACCTGTAAAGGGTAATATTTTTGGCAGAGGAAAGGAATTTTTCATGGCAAAGGGAAAGCACCTGCTGATGAAATTGCGATAAGGGTTCCCAAGGACAACGAAGTTTCGGTGAGAGCGCCTTAGGGTGGTGCGGCTTTGAAAGGAGCATGAATATAAATATGGAAGGAAGGACTGAAGGACCTGTCCGTGTTTTACATGTGCTGGGTGGAACAAATTTAGGAGGCGCAGAAAGCAGGATTATGGATTTGTACCGCCATATAGACAGGAATAAGGTACAATTTGACTTTCTGGTACACACAGACAGGGAAGGTTATTTTGATAAGGAAATTAAGGAGCTGGGAGGACGAATTTATCGTGTTCCCCGTTTTCGATTATACAATTACTGTGCCTATAAAAGGGCGGTAAAAGCTTTTTTTCGGGAGCACAGGGAATATCAGGTGGTACAGGGGCATATGACAAGTACCGCGTCTATTTATCTTCCGGCGGCAAAAAAGGCCGGCATACCTGTTACTGTTGCACATGCAAGAAGTGCAGGCGTGGATAAAGGAATTAAGGGAACAGTCACAAGGATTCTTCGAAGGAATCTATGGAAAAAGGCGGATTTTCTGTTTACCTGCTCTAAGATTGCAGGGATATCTGTGTTTGGAGAAAGGGCAGTTGAGCAGGGAAAGACGGTTTTTGTTTCCAACGCAATTGATTGTAAGGCATTTGCTTATGAGAAAAGCACAAGGATGAAAATAAGGGAAGAACTGGGGATAACAAATCAATATGTGATTGGTCATGTGGGACGGTTTCATTATGCAAAAAATCATGAATATCTTCTACGGATTTTTGCCGCTTTATGTAAAGAGAGCAGGAAAGTGGATGAAGCCAGCAGGGGATTTGCGCTGCTGCTTCTTGGAGAAGGCGGCGGAATGGAGGCGGCAAAGCTGCTGGCCGGGGAGCTTGGCATAGAAGATAAGGTATATTTCCTTGGAAATCACAGTAATGTTTCTGATTATTATCAGGCAATGGATTACTTTGTATATCCTTCCAGATTTGAGGGGCTGCCGGGAACGGTGGTGGAGGCCCAGTGCAGCGGGCTGAAATGTCTGATATCCGATACGATCTGCGAAGAAGTGGCAGTGACGGATCTGGTGCATACCATGAGTATCGAAGAAAATCCTGACAGATGGGCGGACTATATTATTGAAACAATGGAGTATGAAAGGCAGGATCGGGTACAGGAAATGCAAAAGGCAGGATTTGATGTATGCGCTCAGGCGGAGAAGATGGCAGAATTCTACACTGCTGATATGAAGCAGAAGGGCAGCTTATAAGAGATTATGAAACGGAGTGCTTTTATGGAGAAAAAAAGAAAATTAATGCTGATATCCCCCATGCTTCATCAGGGAGGATTTGAAAGGGTGTGTATTACAACCGCCAGACTTCTGGAACCTTACTTTAACATAACGATTGTTATTTTTGATTCTTCCAATATTGGATATGATATAGAAGGACTGCATATTATAGATTTAAATTTAGGGGTACAAAGAGGAAAGATAAGGAAAATCTTAAACATCGTTAAACGCAGCAGAAAGCTTCGAAAGCTAAAGAAAGAGCTAAAGCCTGATATTGCATATAGTTTTGGACCTACTGCAAATATGGTAAATGCATTTTCAAAAACAAAAGAAACAAAAGTCTGGCTGGGAATCAGAAGCTACATGGACATGGGAGAGCCGGTAAAGCTTAAGTTGTTTACAAAGCTTGCGGATTTGATTATCTGTTGTTCTAAGGTTATTGAGAAAGAACTTAAAATTAAATATAAATTTAATAAAGCAACTACGCTGTATAATTTATATGATGTGGAAGCAATAAAAAGGCAGGCCAGGGAAAAAGAACCTGAGCTGCCCTGGCAGGATCTTGATGAGCAGGGAAGAAACCTGCGTTGTCTTTTATCTATGGGCAGGGAAGATGATGTAAAAGGTTTTTGGCATTTGCTTAAAATCTTTTCAATTGTTCAAAAGAAAATACCTGAGACAAGATTAATTATAGTAGGCGAAGGAAACTTTGAGGAATACAGGAAGCTTGCGGAAGATTTAGGGATTGGTAAATTTGTCTGTTTTGCAGGCAGGCAGAGAGAACCATATAGGTATTTAAGGAAGGGAGAAGTGTATCTGCTCACTTCTTTAAATGAGGGATTTCCCAATGCACTGGTGGAAGGAATGTGTCTGGGGCTTGCGGCAGTTAGTACAGACTGTATGACCGGACCGGCAGAAATATTGCTGGGGGAGGATACTGCAGATTGGGATAGAAAGCAGGAAAATAAAAAAACAAATGTTATTTATGGGAAATACGGAATTTTAGTACCTCCTATGAGCAGAGAAAAAGATTTAAATGCCCGATGTATTTTAGAGGAAGAAAAGAACATGGCGGAAGTTATTATAGATTTGATGCTGGATGAGAATAAACTGGAGAGGTATCAGAAAGCGGCAGCAGAGAGAGCACAGTGTTTCTCCTATGAGAAATATGTTGAGCGGTTTTTAGAATTATCTGAACTGTTATGAATTTGTAGCACAGCCCTACTTACAGCGTCTTGTGATAAGAAGCGAAATATGTTAAAATGAAGCATTAAGTATAAGGAGAAAATCAATGTTTTCTTATGAGGAATATAAAGAAATTATCAGTATTATCCAGTCTACCGGCAGGCAGGCAGGGTACGCGGAAGCAATCAAGAAAGATTCCTTTGTAATCATGCGTCACGACGTGGAATACAGCGTGGACAGAGCCTACGCGCTGGCGAAAGTGGAAAGCAGGATGGACTTTACTTCCACCTGGTTTTTCCAGTGGACAAATAATACATATAACATTTTATCCAAGCGCAATAAGGACATGATACGGGACATGTATGAGCGTGGACACAGCATCGGCCTGCATTTTGCATTAAACGGAATGGAAGATATGCGGCAGGTGCGCAGGCAGATTAAGAAGGAAATAAATATTTTATCGGAAATGTTTGGATTTGAGATTTCCCAGTTTTCCATTCATCGTCCTTCGGCAGATGTGCTTCGGGAAAACATTAAGCTTCCCGGAATTTTAAATGCCTATCAGGATGATTTCTTTACTTTTGCAGAAAAAATCACCGGCCAGACACAGTTAAAAGTAAAATATATGTCAGATGCCAATCATATTTGGCGGTACGGTTATCCTGATAAAAAGAATATTACCGGTTATGATAAAGTACAGATTCTTACACATCCCTTTGCATGGAGCAAGAAAGGATATGATAATCGGGATAACTACGCGGTTCTGATTCAGGAAAAATACAGGGAACTGGTTGAAAGTATTAATCATGAGTGTAAGGACTTTTGTGAATTTAAGGATGAATTTCTGGAAGCAGAGCTGATAAGGGAGTCAGGGAAGGGCAAGGAGTAATTGCCTGTGCTGACAGAAGTTATGCAGGAAAGGATTAGGCTTAATTGTGAAAAAAATAGCATTTCATATTAATTCTCTGGCAATTGGAGGCGCAGAGCGTGTGGTTACCAATCTGGCAGCGCAGTTTGTGGCAGAAGGCTATGAGGTGGTGATTGCTACACAGTGGCAGGAAGAAAATGAGTATGTTCCTGACAAAAAGGTGCGCAGGGTGCCAGTAGGGCTTGAAAAGAATGAAGAAGGAAAAGGACGGATTGCCAAGATGCTTCTTCGTTTTTCGAGACTGCGGAAGTTTGTAAAAAAGGAAAAGCCGGATGTGTTGATTGCTTTTGGAAAGAAGGCCAATTACCGCTGCCTTATTTCAACCCTGGGAATGAAGCAGAAAGTGGTAGTTTGTGTGCGCACAGATCCGGCAGGCCATTATGACGGTCTTGCAGAACGGATTCAAACCAGGCTGCTGTTTCCAGGAGCGGCTGGTTTTGTGTTTCAAACCAAAGGACAGAGGGACTTTTTCCCCGAGTTTGCAAGGAAAAGGTCTGTAATTATTTTAAATCCCCTTAACCCTAAATATATTGGGCTTCCAAGGCCGGAGATTCGGGAAAAGGAAGTGGTTCATTCAGGAAGAATTGTTGACTTCAAAAATCATGAGCTTTTAATCCATGCTTTTGACAGGGTGCATAAAAAACATCCGGATTATGTGCTGAAATGCTATGGGCCGGATTCCGGAGATGGTACATGGGAAAAGGTGGAGCAATGTATTAAAGAACTTAAGGCGCAGGATTATGTGAAGCTGATGGGAGGAAGCGATGAACTGGAAAAGCTTCTGCCCAAAGCTTCCGTGTATGCTTTCAGCTCTGACTGGGAAGGACTTCCCAATGGCGTTATGGAGGCGATGGCAATGGGACTTCCGGTGGTGGCAACAGACTGTCCCTGCGGAGGCCCGGCTACAGTGATCCGGGATGGTGAAAACGGCCTTCTTGTTCCTATTCGGGACGAAGATGCGCTTGCAGAAAAGATATGTCTTTTAATTGAGGATAGGAACTTGGCGGAGCGTTTAGGGGAAAATGCAAGGAAAATCAGTGAAACAGCCAATGGACAGGCTGTTTTTATGCAGTGGAAAAATTACTTGGAATCTTTATAAACGAATGGAGGATTCCTATGTGTGGAATCAGCGGTTTTTACAGCAGGCAGCGAATAACAAAAGATACGTTAACATTGATGAATGATACCATGATTCACAGGGGACCGGATGACAGCGGTGTGGAAATTTATGAAGCGCCGGGTGGTTATACGGTGGGGCTGGCACAAAGAAGACTTTCCATTTTGGATTTGTCACCGTTAGGCCATCAGCCCATGCATTCTGCAGACGGATGTATCAGTGTGGTGTATAATGGAGAAATTTATAATTACAGGGAATTAAAGGAAGAGCTTTCAGACTATTCTTTTTGTTCAAACTGTGATACGGAAGTAATTCTTGCCGCCTATTTAAAATGGGGAATTTCCTGTGTGGAGAAGTTTAACGGAATGTTTGCCATCTGCATTTATGACAGAAGATCGGCAGACTTGTATTTAATTCGTGACAGAATTGGGAAAAAACCTCTTTACTATGAGCTGGAAGGAGAGAACCTTATTTTTGCTTCGGAATTAAAGCCAATCATGGCAAGGCCGGGTTTTTCCGGAAAGATTCGTTTGGAATTGCTGCCACGGTATTTATTTCAGCAGTACATCAATGCACCGGACAGTATCTTTGAACATGTATATAAATTGGAGCCGGGCAGTATTTTGAAGTTTAAGGAAGGGAAAAGTACCGTCTGGAAATATTGGGATGTTAAGACGGTTTATCACAAAATGCAGGAATCTCCCGTAACGGATTACGAGCAGGGAAAAGAAGAACTCAAAGCTCTCTTAAACAAAGCAGTTGCTTCCCGCATGATAGCAGATGTTCCACTGGGCACTTTTTTAAGCGGCGGCTATGATTCTTCTCTGACAACTGCAATTGCACAGAAACATTCCCCAGAGCCGGTAAAAACATTTTCCATTGGATTTAATGATGAGCGGTACAATGAAGCAAAGTACGCAAGGGAAATAGCGGAATATTTAGGGACCGATCATACGGAGCTATATATTGGGGAAAAGGAAATGCTTGATCTGGTGGAAAGCATCCCTGAGTTTTATGATGAACCCTTTGCTGATTCTTCCCAAATTCCTACTATGCTGGTGTCCAAACTTGCAAAAAGCAGAGTGACAGTGGCCCTTTCAGGTGATGGAGGGGATGAATTTTTCTGCGGCTATAATCTTTATGAAAATGTGCGTAAGGCGCAAAAACTGGATACACTTGGAGGAATGATTCATGGTATATGTAATCTGCCTGTTTTAAGGCAGAGCAAGGTAGAGGAAAGACTTCCTTTTAAGGTGAGAGTAATTGCCGGAAACAGGGTAAAAGAAGCCAAAACTCAGTTTACATCAAACAATTATATGAATCTGGCGGAAAAAATGACATTGGGAGAGGGAAAAACCTGTTACTATGCATCTGAGAGCAGTTATCAGGTGGAAAACTGGCAGATACGAAGAATGCTTCTGGATATGGACACTTACCTGCCTGGGGATATTTTGTGCAAAGTGGACAGGGCTTCCATGAAATACTCATTAGAAGCCAGATGTCCCATTCTGGATAAGGATGTGATGGAATACTCCTTTAGGTTGTCCCATGATTTAAAATATAGAAATGGAATCAAAAAATATATTTTAAAGGAAATTGCTTTTGATTATATTCCAAAGCAGATGCTGGAGCGCCCAAAGAAGGGGTTCAGCGTTCCTCTTGACGACTGGCTGCATGGTCCCTTAAAAGAGCAGCTTCTTGCAGTAAGCGACAGCGCATATCTGCGTAGGCAGGGATTATTTCAGCCGGATTTTGTAAAAAAATTAATTGAAAATTACCTTCAGACGGGAGATGGAGGCCCATCAACAGGGGCGAATTACTCCAGACTGATCTGGTCCTTCTTTGTATTCCAGCAATGGTATTATGGCTATTGCAGCAATTTAAGTTAGCAGGAATCAGCAGAAAGGCGCAAAAAGAATGATAATAAATAAGAGACAATTGCATGTTGCCATGCTGATTGGAGCATTGGGTAAAGGCGGTACGGAACGTGTACTGGTTAATTTATGTGATTATCTGATTGCCAGAGGCTTTCAAATCACTGTAGTAACACAGTATCAAAAAGAAAATGAATATCCACTGAATCCAGGAGCAAAGCGGATTATTTCAGATCTTACCAAAGAGGAATGTACGAAAAGCCGGATTCTTAATTTTATAAGACGGTTTGAAAAGCTTAGAAAAATCTGGAAGCAGGAGCAGCCGGATGTAATTTTGTCCTTTATCGGAAAAAATAATATGATGGCGGTTTTAACATCACGTTTTTTGAATATCCCGGTTGCAGTTGCTGTCCGGGGCGATCCCATGATGGAATATTATCTGGGATGGATGCGCCTGGCGGCGAAAAATTTATTTCGGCTTGCGGATGGGGTGATTATTCAGACCAGACAAAGCCTTGACTTTTTTCCCAGGGCAGTCAGAGATAAGGCTGTTATTCTTAAGAATCCGATTGATCCTGGCTTTTTTATCCCCAGGTATGAAGGGGAAAGAGAAAAAACCATAGTAGCAGTGGGAAGACTGGATGAAAATAAAAACCATGAACTTCTGATCAGAGCTTTTGCAGGGATAGCTGAGAAGTATCCTGAATATCAACTGATTATTTATGGAGAAGGAGAGCTTAAGGAAAAGCTGAAAGAGCTTACAGCCACGCTTGGAATGGAGGAAAGAATTTCTTTTCCCGGAGCAATTTCCAATGTGCAGGAAGCAATTTACAAAGCCCGCGTTTTTGTACTTCCTTCTAATACGGAAGGGGTGCCTAATACGTTAATTGAAGCCATGATATTAGGGCTTACGGTTATCGCGACAGACTGTCCCTGCGGCGGTCCGGCGGATTTGATTGAGCATGGAATTAACGGACTTTTAACCCAGGTTGGAGATGTTGAACAGATGAAAGATAACCTGCAAAAAGTATTAAATAACTTGCAATATTCAAATGAGCTCGGAATGAATGCAACGAAAACAAGCGATATTTATTTACCTGAAAAGGTTTACAAAGAGTGGGAAGCCTACTTAGGCTCACTAGATTTTTGGAGAAAATCATGACGAAAAGGCAGGCATTAAAAACAATTATTTTCACAGGCATTTTTCTCATAATCTTAACTACCCTCACTTATATGATAAGGACCAATGGCGAGGTGAAGGATCTGTTTAACGGGTTTTATGCGCAGGAGGAGAATACGCTGGATGTGATTATGATAGGTTCCAGTCCGGTATATCCTTTTTACAGCGCGCCAAAGCTTTGGGGAGAATGGGGAATTACCTGCTATCCATTATCAAGCCATGTACAGCGCCCCAGCGCAGCGCTTCCATTACTTAAGGAAGCCTATAAAACGCAGAAGCCGGAAGTGGTGGTGTTTGAAATGCGCATGTATACGATGGAAGACGGGGACATGGAAAATAATATGGCCTATGCCAGAGGTGTGACGGACAATATGAAATATTCTCTGAATCGTATTTATGCGGTTAACCGTCTGGTTTCAGATGTTTCTGAAAGATATACCTATTATTTTGATATATTTAAATATCATTCTAACTGGAAAACCATAGTGCTGCCGGAACAGCTTGCATGTTTTAAGTACGAAAAGCCTCATCCCTTAATGGGCTTTGTGATTAAGGATGAAGTTGGGCCATTAGAGGAGGAGAGAATACCTGACTGCATGGGGCTTACCGGTAAAACGCCGATTCCCACAGAGCAGGAAGAACGTCTTTATGAGTTGCTTGATTACTTAAAGGAACAGAACCAGCAGGCGCTTTTTATTGTTTCCCCCTACAGGATTGAGCCCAAGGAGCAGGAAATGTATAATTACATGAGGCCCATTATTCAATCTTACGGCTATGATTTTGTAAATATGAACGAGTATTATGCGGAAATTGGAATTGATTTTACAACAGATTATTATGATTATGGCGGTCATGTGAATACTCTGGGGGCGGAAAAATGCACTGCATATCTTGGGAAGCTTCTGGAACGGTTTCATATATCAGATAAGCGGGGCGAAGAAGGATATGAAACATGGGAACAGGCATATGAATTGTATCTGGAAAAAAAGGAGCAGGCCCTTGCCATTATTTATGAGCATATTGAAAATAAAGATTTTGCCCAGGAGTGAGGTGTGAGCAGGCATAGGAGAGGAGAAACTTTATGTGTGGAATAGCCGGATTTTGTAATTTTGCAGGAGATGGGCAGAGTAATATTGAGCGCATGAAAGAGCGGATGCATCACAGAGGGCCGGATGCAGGAGGAACTTATATTTCCGAGGATGGAAAGGTGGCTCTTGGACACAGAAGACTTTCTATTGTAGATTTGTCGGAAAATGGCGCTCAGCCTATGACTTCCCACAGCGGACGTTTTGTGATTGCCTATAATGGGGAAATCTATAATTATAAAAAGCTGGCGGATAAGCTGCTGCAGGAAAAAAAGGTAACTGCTTTCAGAGGAAGCTCCGATACGGAAGTACTGTTAGAAGCCTTTGAAGCATATGGCATTGAAAAGACCATTGCCATATGCAAGGGGATGTTTGCCATTTCTTTATATGATAAAAAAGAAAAAACTTTATACCTGCTTCGTGACAGGGTAGGGGAAAAGCCTTTGTACTATGGGATGAATGGGGAGAGCTTTGTGTTTGCCTCAGACATAGGCTGCATTGCAGTGATGGACGGATTTCATAATCCCATCTGCCGGGAAGTACTTGATTTATATTTTGTACATGGTTATATTCCAGCGCCTTATTCTATTTATGAGGGGATTTATAAGCTGGAGCCGGGAACAATATTAAAAATTAAATCTCCATTTAATAAGTGGGAAATTACGCCTTATTGGTCTATGAAGGAAGCCGCATACAAGGGGCAGAAGAATTTATTTGATGGAAGTTTTCAGGAGGCGGCGGATGAACTGGAGCGGCTTTTAAAGGAATCTATTTCGGAGCAGATGGCAGCGGATGTGCCGGTAGGCGCTTTTCTTTCTGCAGGTATTGACAGCAGTACCATTGTGGCATTGATGCAGTCATTGAATAAAGGGAAAGTAAAGAGCTTTACCATTGGCATGGAGGAAAAAGGCTATAACGAAGCTGTTTATGCCAGAGAAATCGCGCAGCATTTGGGAACAGAGCATACGGAACTGTATATTACAGACCGGGATGCCAGAGAGGTGGTGCCAAAGCTGGGGGAAATGTTTGGAGAGCCTTTTGCCGACTCTTCCCAGATTCCCACATATCTTGTAAGTAAAATGACCAGAGAGCATGTGACGGTATCTTTAAGCGGAGACGGAGGAGACGAGCTTTTTTGTGGATATACTTCTTACTTTTCAGTGGAGCGGATATGGAATAAAATGAAGGGAGTGCCTTATTTCATTCGAAAGCCTGTAAGCGGTCTGGTGCTTCACAGCCCACTGGCCAAACATCCGGTCTATAAGGTGAAAGGAAAGCTTTTAGGGGCGAAAGGACCTGCGGATTTATATATATCTTCTATGGAAACGGAACCTTTGGCACGGAAAATCTGTCTTACTCATAAGGAGATTCTCTACAAATACAATGAATATAAGGAAGGATTTCTGGATGAGACAAACCACAACATTATGCTGATGAATATGCTTATGTACCATCCTGACGATATTTTAGTGAAGGTGGACCGGGCTGCAATGGCGGTTTCTCTGGAAACAAGAGTGCCCATGCTGGATAAGGATGTGGTGGAATTTGCCTGGAGGCTGCCCATTGATTATAAGCGTGGCGGTGGTGTGGGGAAAAAGGTACTTCGGGAAGTGCTTTACCGCTATGTACCAAAAGAAATGATGGAGCGCCCCAAAAAAGGGTTTTCCATTCCCATAGACAAATGGCTGCGCCAGAGCAAAATGCGCATGTGGGCGGAAGAGCTGATAGATAAAAAGCTGCTGAAAGAACAGGGGTTTTTAGATCCTGATGTGGTTTGGAAAATCTGGGATGACTTTATTACACGTGGGGAATGGCGGATACAGATTTGGTATATTTTAATGTTCCAGCAGTGGTTAACGCAGATACATTAGTGTGATTTGGAAAGGCATGGTGATGACCATGAACATAATCAGAATGTCCGGAGGACTTGGGAGCCAGATGTTTCAGTATGCATTATATCTGAAGCTTAAGTCTATGGGAAAAGAAGTGAAATTTGATGATATCAATGAATACCGGGGGGAAAAAGCACGCCCTATCATGCTGGCAGTGTTTGGCATTGAGTATCCAAGAGCAACCTGGGATGAGATTACAGCATTTACCGACGGTTCTATGGATATTTTAAAAAGACTGCGCAGAAAAATATTTGGAAGGAAAGCCATAGAATACGAGGAACAGGGCTTTTATGATCCCAATGTGCTGAATTTTGATTCCATGTATCTTCGGGGAAATTTTCAGAGTGAAAAATATTTTGAGGATATTAAGGATGAAGTGAGAAAACTGTACCGTTTTTCCACACTGGAGGACATGCGTCTGCCTGAACGACTTTATAAAGCAACAAAGGCCTGTCTGGATGGAATAGAATCCAGCGAATCGGTAGGACTTCACATGTATCGCAGCGATTCCCGGGTGGATGGAGAGTTGTATGACGGAATCTGTACGGAAAATTATTATAAGGGAGCGGTGCGCTTTATTCAGGATAAGGTTCCTGAGGCAAAATTTTACATATTCAGCAATGAACCTAAATGGGTGAGAGGCTGGGTGATGGATTTGATTCAAAGCCAGATCCAGGAGGGAATGAGTCCTTCTGAGGTAAAAGCAATGGAAAAACGTTTTGTTATGGTGGAGGCAAATACGGAATATACCGGTTATCTTGATATGATGCTGATGAGCAAGTGCAAACATAATATCATCAGCAATTCCAGCTTTAGCTGGTGGTCGGCCTGGATAAATGATCACCCGGAAAAAGTGGTAGTTGCGCCGGACAGATGGAGCACCGACAGGGAAGGAAACGAGATTTATACAACAGGTATGACGCTTGTCAATGAAAAGGGAAGGGTTAACTGTACCATTCACAACTGAATTTTTAATGACAGAAAAGGACCTTCTATATTTAACTGTAAATTTCCTGATTTAAAGTGACTGCTATAGCAAGAAGATGGGAGCGGGAGCAGGTATGATTATTATCAGAATGACCGGAGGCCTTGGAAATCAAATGTTTCAATATGCACTGTATTTGAGACTTAAGGCGCAGGGAAAAGAAGTAAAGTTAGACGATCAGACGGAATATGAAAGAGAAGACTCCAGGCCTATTTTGCTGTGGGCTTTTGGCATTGATTATCCGGCGGCAGATAAAGAAGAAATTAATGAAATTACCGATGGATTTATGAAGTTTTCCCACAGAGTAAGAAGAAAGCTGTTTGGGAGAAAATCAAAAGAATATCGGGAAAAAGGCTATGATTTTGACGAGCAGATATTGAAAAGAGAGCCGGCTTATTTTACCGGATATTTTCAAAGTGAGAAGTATTTTGAGGAAGTAAAGGAACAGGTTCGAAGATCCTTTCAGTTTTCAGATATTATATGGGGAAGTATTCCTGAGGAACTGGAAATGCGTATCAGAAAATATCAGGCAAAAATAGAAAATGAAAGCCGGATGCCGGTTTCCGTGCATATCCGCAGGGGAGATTATCTGGAAAATGATGAGGTTTATGGCGGTATCTGTACGGAAGCGTATTATCAAAAAGCAATAAAGGTGCTGGAAGAAAGATTTCCATCTGCTGTTTTTTATATATTCAGTAATGATACAAAATGGGCGAAAGACTGGACAAGAGGGCTTGACAGGGAAGAAGGAAAATTTGTTGTGATTGAAGGAACCACAGAAGATACGGGGTATCTGGATCTTTTTCTTATGAGCAAATGCAGAGCACATGTGATTGCAAATTCCAGTTTTAGCTGGTGGGGCGCATGGCTTGATCCTGCAAAGGAAAAAATAGTGATAGCGCCTTCGAAGTGGGCGAATCATCAGGACAGGAAAGATATATATACGAAAGAAATGATTAGGATTTCTCCGGAAGGGGAGGTGCTGTGCCTACAGAACTGATTTAAGGAAGGAAAAGCAAATGCAGGATGATAAATTAATTTCCGTAATCGTTGCAGCATATAACATAGAAACCTATCTGCCCCGTTGTCTTGACAGTATTCTGGGACAGACCTATAGGGCACTTGAAATTATTGTGGTGGATGATGGATCTGTAGATGGCACTGGAGCTATCTGTGATGAGTATGTAAAAAAAGATTCACGCATTCAGGTAATTCATCAGGAAAATCAGGGACCTTCAGGAGCAAGGAATGCCGGATTGACCATTGCAAAAGGGGACTATATCGGATATGTGGATGGGGATGACTGGATTGAGATGAGGATGTATGAAGCAATGCTTAACGCCTGTGAGGAAGAAGGAGCACAATTGGCAGTTTGCGCATACAGGCATATCAAAGAAGATACAGACTCTAAAAAATATACGGAAGATACAAATGATAAAAAACAGGTGAATTTTTCAGGAAAGAAATATGTGTTGACCAGACAGGAGGCGCTAGATACCTATATATGCGACGACAAACCTTATCATATTTATAATTCTGTGTGGAGTAAACTTTTTAGAAGGGATCTTGTAGAAGGAATGCAGTTTCCTGTAGGGAAAAAATCAGAGGATATTAATTATACAACCAATGCACTGGTGAACACGAACTGCTGTGTTTTTCTGGATACACCTTATTATAACTATGTGGTAAACCGTCAGGGCAGTATTATGAACGAGAAGCTGCATGAACGCAGGTTTAATGATGAAATTCCTCTTTGGGAGGAGCAGATTGCATATTTGAAGGAAATTGGCATGGAAGAATTTTCTGAAAAGGCATTTTACCATTTCTGCAGGAGAATGTTGTTTTACTTTGTAGAGTTTAAAGATAAAAAGATGAAAGCATCTGCAAAAGAAGCAGTTTTAGTACTTAAAAAGGAAAAAGATAAAATAAAGGAAATCTATAAAAATGAATTTGCTGTGACAGGAGATAAGATAAGAATGAAAATTTTTTTGTTTAATCCTGATTTATTTTACCTCTCTGTGAAAGTGTATGACAGGTGTATGACATTGCTGCATAAATGAATCGAAATGTTCCGGTATGCTGGAAATGAAATAGATATTTGGAAAAGGGCGTATCAGCAGTTGCTATGCGCTCTTTTTGGCATAATATGCAGTTTCCGCATAAAACATTTAGATAGCCGGGGATGGTAAATAGCGCTGGTAAAGTTTGCCTACCAAAACAATGTGTGATATAATCCCGTCTTTGACAGTTATTTAAAGAAAAAATCGCTGTATCCCTTGTGTTTATTGGGGTTCAGCGATTTTC
>VSNT01000054.1 GCA_009774465.1 Lachnospiraceae bacterium | reverse complement strand
CTTATATAGTATAGCATTTTAGGCAAACCTTGTCACTAACAAACGATTATTTGTCATAAAATATATTTTTTATTATTTTTGTTTCTTTTGTTTACCTATCAGAGAATGGAGTTTTTTCATTGCTTCACTGATTCCCCCTGTCTCATTGATAATCCCTTCCGAAACAGCTTCTTCTCCAACTAAAATAGTTCCCACGTCTTTTGTAAGAACCCCTGTTTCCATCATCAGTTCCTCAAACCTGTTTTTGCTGATTTTGCAGTGGCTGCATACAAATCCTGTAATCCTGTTTTGAATCTGCCTGAAATAATCAAAAGTCTGAGGCACGCCAATCACCATTCCATTCATTCTGACCGGATGAATGACCATTGTTCCGGTGGGCACAATAAAAGAATAATCTGTGCTGACTGCAATAGGCACCCCTATGGAATGACTTCCTCCCAGCACTAAAGATACGGTAGGTTTGCTTAAGGATGCAATCATCTCCGCAATGGCAAGGCCTGCTTCCACATCTCCTCCCATTGTATTTAATAAAATAAGCACCCCGTCAATGTTTTCACTATCTTCAATTGCTGCCAGTTCAGGAAGAATATGCTCATACTTTGTTGTCTTGGAATTATTACTTAAGTTATCATGTCCTTCCACTTCGCCAATAACAGAAATCAGATGAATGGTGCGTGATTTTCCATTTTTATCTAGGGTAACCTGGCCGGTCTGTTCAATCTTTTCACTTCTATGCTTTTCTTCTTCTACTTTTTTTCCTGACATATTAATAACCATATCCTTTCCATAATATATAAAAAGGACTGCAAAAGCAGTCCTTTTTAGTATGTTTCTTCTTTTCTTTTTTATTCATAATCAAAATCATCATTTTCGCTGATTTCTATGTCGAAATCCAGTTTTTCTTCTATATTATTCTCTTTCTTTCTGTCATCCTCATATTCAAAATCAAATTTCATTTCTCTTTTTACATGTTTTTTGGGAACAGGCAGTGGATTTTCCAAAAGCTTGACCTGTCTTCCATCCGCAGTGGTTACATACTCCTCGTGCACTTCTTCCATTTGCTCCTCTTTATTTGGATTTTCTGCTGTTTCTTCCAAAAATTCCATATTTTCTGCTGCCTGTCCGGCTTTTTTCTTTTTAACATTCAGTAGAATTGCATTACATAAGATTCCCGTAAAAACAGATGCTGCAAGGACAATTATAAGCCATGTGGAAATATCCTGACACCTGCCCGGAAAACTTTTTAGCTGACTCACCCACCAGTCAAACTGACAGACAAACGTCCATCCGGTTTTTCCTGTATATTTCATCAGCGTGGCAAACATTCCGGCAGCCATTCCGGTCAAAAGGAGAAACCCCTGATAAAATACTCCCATAATGTAATTCTTTGGTTTCTCTTCTTTTTTCTCTCTTTGTGCCCTGATTTTATCCTTCAATACAGCATAATTGCAGAACAATATGTATCCGGCTATAAGGATCAGGCTAAATCCCACATAATTCCATATGCAGATCACTCCCAAATAAAAACCGGCAGCCAGCAGATACAGCTCGCATATTCTTCTTTCAAACCATCCTCTTTTCCTGGTCAGCAGGTAAAATGCCCCCAGCAGCATAAGGACAAGGGAAAAATGCAGCATATAAAAGTTTTCTGTTGATGGTTCCAGCATACTGTCTAAAATTACCGGCAGCACCGCAAGAATCGTGCTTGATTCAACTGCTGCCAGTTTTCCAAATATCATGCTGATTCCGGCAAACAAGAAAATAAGCCATAAAATTTGGGTTATCATCTGAGAAATGATGACTGCTTCGATTCTGTTTCCCGTAAAACGAAGTAAGCCTGATAAAAATTCCGTATATGCATAAACCAGGCCGGAAGTAAAAGCCCCGCCTGTTTTTTCTGCCTGTATCATGGCATTTGAAAAATATTCATATGTATCAACTATGGGGCGTCGGCTCAACCAGAAATAAAATATCCGGCTGCCTGCAACTGCCAATCCCCAAAGGGAAATCAGCAATATCTGCGTCTTTTTTTTCATACCCAATCCTTTATCCTGTGCGGCAGGCCGGCTTTCTTATTCATCCCAGTTATGATATACCGCCTGCACATCATCTTCCTCATCCAGCAGATCAAGAATCTTCTGCAAATTTTTAACTGCTGTTTCATCTGTAAGTTCCACATAATTTTGAGGAATCATAGTTACTTCCGCAGAAGCAAGTGCAATATTGTTATCCTGCAGTGCCTTTAAAACCCCGTCAAAATCATCCGGTGCGGTAAGAATCTCATAACTGTCTTCTTCTTCCGAAAAGTCCTCTGCACCTGCATCTAATGCAAGCATCATCAGTTCATCGGAATCTCCTTCATACTCTTCTTTATCAATAATAAGCTGTCCCTTTTTATCAAACATAAAAGAAACGCAGCCAGGCGTTCCAACGTTGCCGTTTCCCTTGGTAAAAGCATTTCTCACATTTGCTGCCGTCCGGTTCTGGTTATCGGTCAGGGCATCCACAATAATTGCAATTCCGTTAGGCCCGTATCCTTCATAGGTAATATACTTATAATTCACATTCCCTATATCGCCGGCAGCTTTTTTAATCCCTCTTTCAATGGTATCATTGGGCATATTGTTTGACTTGGCCTTTGCAATCACCTGTGCCAGTTTGGAATTATTAGATGGATCCGCACCGCCTTCTTTTACTGCCACCGCAATTTCCCTGCCCAGAATGGTAAAAATCTTCCCCTTTGCAGCATCATTTTTTTCTTTCTTATGCTTAATATTTGCAAATTTTGAATGTCCTGACATTTTTCCCTCATTTCCGTGCCTTTGTCCTGCACTGTTTCTTTTTTTTTTTATGTTTCTTCTTTTACCTGTTTACCATCATCTGCCTTTTGAACAGTTTCAGGCAGCCTGGTAACCAATACGCTTTTAATCATCCTGTTTTCAACATTTATGATCTTAAATTCATATCCGTCCACATTAATGGAAAATTCTTCGTCTTCTTCCGGTATCTTATCCATCTTGGAAATCATAAAACCGTTTAATGTATCAAATTCCTTTTCGTGGAAAGAAATATCAAACCTTTCTTCCAATTCCTCAAGAGGTGTAATTCCTTCTATGATATATTCATCTGCATTTTCCGTCTCTTCAATATGCGCCTCATCCTCATCATATTCGTCCATGATATTTCCCACAATTTCCTCTAAAATATCTTCCATTGCGATCAGTCCGGTGGTCTGTCCATACTCATCCACTACAATTACCATCTGTGTCTTTGTATGCTGCATACTTTGAAACAGGACATCAATATTTTTCGTTTCGGGAACAAACATAGTCTCTCTTATCAGTCCTTCAATATTCCCTACCGGAAGCAGCAGATTTCCCTCTTCTCTGTGGGAGCGCATTGCATCCCTGAAATGCAAAATTCCTATAATATTATCAATGTTTTCTTCATAAACAGGAAAACGGCTTTTGCTTTCACTCAGCATAAAGTCCAAAGCATCTTCCAGCGTCATATTCTTATCAATGGCAAGAATATTTTTGCGATGCGTCATGATATCCTGCGCTTCCTTGTCGCCAAACTCAAAAATATTTGTGATCATTTCCGCTTCGGTTGCCAAAAGCACTCCCTGTTCATGGCCTTCATTAACCATAGATATAATTTCTTCTTCCGTTACGTCCTCTGTTTCCTCTCCTCCATGAATACCAAAAAGTAAAAGCACTCCCTTTGCAGTTACAGAAATAAGCCCCGTAACCGGCAGAAAAATCATGGTAATGTAATAAATTGGATTGATACATGCAAATGCCCATTTTTCAGCATATTTTGCACCCAATCTCTTTGGAATAAGAACGCCGAAGGTAAGTAATATGTATAAAAGCAGGGCGCCTGAAAGAATAAAAGGCACCGAACCATACATTTTCCAGAAAAAGCCTCCCATAATCAAATTAATCAGACTGACCACAAACTGTACCGTATTTATGTACTGTTCCGGATGTATCACAATTCTGTAAAGTCTCTTTGCCCTTTTGCTTCCGGTCTCCTCAATCTGATCGGAAAGCTCCTTGGCGTTAAGTTCCTTCACAGCCGCACCAAATCCATAAAAGAGCATATCAATTAATAATAGTACAAAAAAAATAATATAACTGGCCGTGGGCCCGCCATCATCCATTTCTTCATCCCCTTTTTGTATAAAATATCAAGTAAAACTATATCATTTACTTTTCTTACCGTCAAGTTTTCTCCGGCGTTTATCCTGTATTGTCTGTTTCTTTAAGAGCATGGCTTGCGGCTTACATGTATGTATCCAGCTCCAGACTGACAATGAGTCCATGATTTACCTGCTTCATAATCTCTTCATCCAGGTGGCATACCTTATCCTTTAAACGCCTTTTGTCAATGGTGCGGAGCTGCTCAAGTAAAATAACAGAATCTTTCACCATATCATACTTTCCTGCATTTAATTCTATATGTGTCGGCAGCTTTGCTTTGTTCATTTTTGATGTAATGGCCGCACAGATAATCGTTGGACTGTGTCTGTTGCCCACATCATTTTGTATAATCAGCACCGGTCTGACTCCACCCTGTTCGGAACCTACCACCGGCCTTAAATCCGCGTAATATATATCCCCTCTTTTTACTGATATATCCATCTATTCACACACCCTTCATTCCAATAGGATTTTTTCAAATTCAATAAGTAGTATAACCATATTGTCAGAAGGTATTCAGGTGCGGTCAAAAATCTGCGGTTTCGTCATTCGTCCACAGAATCTGCCCGCCTTTTGTATATACTCTGGGCACCCGTTTACCAAGTCCGCAGGCAAACTCATAGTTAAACCTGCCCGACAGTTCCCCCAGTTCTTCCATTGTAATTCTTTCCTCCCCGTCCTGGCCGATTAAAGTAACTTTATCTCCCTGGACGGCTTTTGGTATTTTACTCACATCTATCATAAACTGATCCATGCACACTCTTCCTATCACAGGCGCCTTTTTCCCATGCACCAGTACCTGGCCTTTATTTGACAGTCCCCGGGGATACCCGTCTCCGTAGCCTACCGGAATTGTGGCAATCCGCATTTTATGTTCTGCAGTAAAGGTTCCTCCATAACTCACCGAAGCCCCCTTCTCAATCTCCTTAATGTATACAATATGACTGTAGAGAGAAAGCACTGGTGTAAGCGGTACAATATCTTTTCTTACCTGTTCAGAAGGCCACAAACCATATAATGTAATTCCGGCTCTCACAACATCCATATTTGCTTCTGGCATTTCTACGATTCCGGCACTGTTAGAGCAGTGCTTTATGGGAATTTCTCTTCCCGTTCTTTCCTTTATTAATGCAAGGAAATCCTGAAACTCTTTAAGCTGTCTTTCCGCCGCTTTTTTATCTGTCTCATCCGCTCTTGCAAAATGAGTAAATATCCCTTCCACTTCAATTCCATCTGTTTGAAACGCTTTTTCCACAAATGCAAGCCCTTTTATGTCTGCGCTCACACCAATACGGTTCATTCCCGTATCCACTTTGATATGAACCTTTGCTTTTTTCAAAATCCCTTTCCCTGAAAGATCTGATACTGCCTTTGACAATTGAACAAGTGTATCCTCTCTGAAAACACATATTCTGATCTCCTCACTGATCAGTCTTTCATAACTGTAGGGAAAGGTGTAGCCCAAAATCAATATGGGTTTTCTTATCCCTTTCTGCCGCAGAATAAATGCTTCCTCCGCAGTTGCAGTTGCAAAGCCATATAGATATTCCAGGGGTTCTAATTCCCTGGCAACAGGTATTGCTCCATGACCATATGCGTCTGTTTTAATTACCCCCAGAATCCGGGTTTTGGGTGAAAGATTTTCTTTCATGTGTTCCATATTGCTTCTAAGCGCATCCAAATCTATCCTGGCATACACTCTCTGATATTCTTCCTTCACATTCATATACATGCCTTTCCTTCTATGGTATTTTTCCATTCCTTCATAACCTGCATAAGTTTTTTTATGATATCCGACGCCACTACTGCACTGCACCCATTTTCTTCCGCCGCCTGCTCTCCCGCCACGCCATGCAGATACACTGCAAGGCAGGCAGCATCAAACGGGCTCATTCCCTGCCCGAGTAATGCCCCCAATAATCCGGCAAGTACATCGCCGCTTCCTGCTGTTGCCATGCCATTGTTACCGGAGTTATTGATGTAAATTTCCTCTCTCTGATTCCCCGCCACCACAGTAACTGCATCCTTGGCCGCAACAATGCAGTGAAGCTTTTGGGAAAGCATCCGTATTAATTGTTCTCTGTTTCCCTGATATGCTTCCATATCTGTCCCTGAAAGTCTGTTAAACTCCGCCGGATGAGGTGTAAGAACTGTCTGCCCGGCTCTCCTCATTGCTGCAAGATGCATCAAATCTGCATGAAGGGCCATAAGATTTAACCCGTCAGCATCAATCACCATAGGAAGAGCGGTCTCTTCCAGTATCCACTTCATTATTGTATATCCGTTTTCATCTGTTCCCATCCCCGGTCCAGCAACCACCACATCACACCATTTCAGTGACTGTTTTATTTTACTTTCATCAGGATGTTCTTCATAAGTCTGGAGCATCGCTTCCGGAAGACTCAGTTGAATAATCTGCCTGTTGCAGGCGGGCGTAATGATCTTCAGCATTCCGGCGCCTGAACGCAAAATACTGCTTCCACATAAAATACATGCGCCGCTCATATCTTTACTGCCTGCTATTAAAAGCACCTTTCCGAAAGTTCCTTTGTTCCCATCCGGCACCCTGTAAGGCAGTAAGTTTTTCAAATCTTCCTTTTCATAATAAAAAGCTGCCGGTTTGGAAAGAAAAAGTCCCCTTTCAGAAATGCCGATATCCTCTACAACCAGCTTTCCGCAATAAGCTTTACCGGGATATAGAAGGTGCCCTCTTTTTGCAAAGGCAAAAGCCACCGTAATATCCGCTCTGACAGCACAGCCCAGCACCCTGCCTGTATCTGCACAAATTCCTGATGGAATATCCACTCCACATATGTAAGCGCCCTTACTTTTCATTTGATTAATTTTATCTACTGCATCTGCATAATCTCCTGTAACCTCTCTGGATAGGCCAATCCCCAAAAGTGCATCTATTACCATATCATATTCAGCGCTTTTCAGTTTGCGCTGGATGGAAAACCCTAAATTTTTTAAAATGTTTAATTGTTCTTCCGCTTCTTCCGTCATCCTGTCCGGATTTCCTGCCAGAAAAAAATCAACCCTGTGTCCTTTCAGCGCCAGAAGACGCCCCACAGCCAGTCCGTCACCTCCATTATTTCCTGTCCCTGCCGCTATCAATATTCTTTTGGGTGTATTTCCTAATTTATCGGAAAGCCGGGAAACAACGCAAAGTGCTGCTCTTTCCATTAAAACCATAGATGGAATTCCGATTTTGTTTATGGTACATTCATCATAAGCTTTCATTTCTGCGGCTTTTACAGCATATTTCATCTTCTTCTCCATTTCTTCCCACTTTTATTAAACAGCATATTCCGCATTAAGAAGTGCGCCACACCCGTTTCGGCCATGACGCACTTTATTTTTGCTTTGCTACACATCATTTTTATTTCCGTCATCTTTTATTTCTTTCACCTGATACTTCATATCAAATATATTGATCACATCAGCTCCAAAAATATCATGCATATAAGAGTAGAGCTCCTGACTTGCCATTTCCATCTCCTGCTTATGAACCAGCCTTTCCTTTAATTCTGTTCTGATCTCAGTAACCCATCTGGATATCTCATCAATTTCCTTTTCGTTTTTTTTCAGTCTGTCATAACAGGCTTCCATCGTAAGCAGCATCAGCTTATGATTTACCTTTTCAATTTCCCTGGGAAGCTCTAAAAGCTCATCCTTGTATTTGTCAAGCATTTCATTACAGTCATTGATCAGGCGCTTATTCTCATCATTTTTTTTCTGCGCCTTATGATTGTTCTCAACGGATGCTTCCACTGCATTATCCATGATTTCACTCATAAGCCTTTTTTTCAGTTTTTTAATTTCCTTTGTTTCGGTAACAGCTTTTCCCTGCCTTTTCAGCAGTTCATTTAATTCATCCTCCAGACGCTTTATGCGTTTATCTGCCCGTGCCTGCGTAAATAACTGATGCCATTTATTGTCCAGTGTAAGCACCGGTATCTTCTTTCCCTCCAACGCAGGTTTATAAATATCTTCCGTTCTTGACATATGCACGCCTCCCCAAATATGCTGAGCATTCCCTCAGCTACGCTCCCCTTTTTCAAATCTGTTGATATTGTATGCCAGCTTCATTACACTATCCGATAAATGCACATTTTCAACCTGAACCTCTCTGGGAACATTCAAATCCACATGGGCAAAATTCCAAATGCCTCTTATTCCATTGCGCACCAGTCGTTCCGCTACCGGTACCGCACTTGTTTTCGGAATGGTAAGCACTGCAATATCAATTTCATTTTCTCTTACAAAGGCATCCATTTCCTCCATCGGCCTTACTTCCATGTTTCTGATCTTCTTTCCGTAAAGATCAGGATTATTGTCAAATATCCCTTTAAAAAGAAATCCTCTTCTTTCAAAATTCATGTAATTAGCCAGTGCCTGCCCCAAATTTCCTGCTCCGATAATGATCAGATTATGTGTTTTATCAAGACCTAATATCTTTCCGATTTCTTCATAAAGATACTCCACCTTATAGCCATATCCCTGCTGTCCAAAACCGCCGAAATTATTAAAATCCTGGCGAATCTGTGACGCAGTCACCTTCATGATATCGCTGAGTTCCTGGGAAGAAATCCTCTCAATGCCTTCGTCCTTTAATTCCCCTAAAAACCTGAAGTACCTTGGCAGCCGTCCAATCACTGCCTGTGAAATTTCCCTGTTATCCAATTGGACTGCCTCCTGCATTTACATTATAAAAATACTATATAACACTGTTAAAATAATGTCAATCAATTGACATTCCCTTTTATCATCTGTAAACTAAGAGAGAAATATTTAATTAAGGATGTGCAAAATGATTTTATCATGTCAAAATATATCAAAATCTTTTAATGAACAGCCCGTGCTTTCCAATGTTTCCTTTCATATTGAAGATTATGACAAGGCGGCTGTTGTGGGGATTAACGGTGCCGGAAAAACTACTTTACTTCGGATCATTGTAGGTCATCTGCAGGCTGATGATGGAATTGTTACTTTATCAAAAGACAAGTCCCTGGGTTATCTTGCCCAGAATCAGGATGTGGACAGTGAAAATACCATCTATGATGAACTGCTTTCCGTGAAGGCGGATCTTATCTCTATGGAACAGAAAATCCGTGAAATGGAGCATAAAATGAAACTGGTATCAGGAACGGAGCTTGAGGCTTTAATGGATTCCTATGCCCGTCTTACCCATTCCTTTGAACTTTCAAACGGATATGCCTATAAAAGCGAAGTAGTTGGTGTTTTAAAAGGATTAGGTTTTGAGGAGGCGGAATTCTCCAAAAAAATTTCCACCCTTTCAGGCGGTCAGAAAACCCGTGTTGCATTGGGACGCCTGCTGCTTCTAAAACCGGATCTCATTATTTTGGATGAACCTACCAACCATCTGGATTTAAACTCTATCATGTGGCTGGAAACTTACCTTTTAAATTATAAAGGAGCTGTTCTTATTGTATCTCACGACCGTTATTTTCTGGATCGTATTGCCGGCAAAATAATTGAAATTGATCAGACAAAGGCAGTTTCCTTTACAGGCAATTACTCTGATTATGCCATAAAAAAAGAACAGCTTCGCGCCGCTGCAATGAACGCATATTTAAAACAGCAGCAGGAAATCAGACATCAGGAAGAGGTTATTGAAAAATTAAAGTCATTTAATCGGGAAAAATCCATTAAAAGAGCGGAAAGCCGCGAAAAAATGCTGAGTAAAATTGAAGTTTTAGATAAACCCACCCTGGCGCGCACCGATATCCATATGACGCTGATTCCAAGATGCACCAGCGGTAATGATGTGCTGCACATAGAAGGTTTGTCCAAATCCTTTGGAAGCCAGACGCTTTTTACCGACATGGAAATGGATATAAAACGAGGCGAACATGTGGCCATTATCGGAGATAACGGCACAGGAAAAACTACCATTCTCAAAATTATAAATGATCTGGTTCCCGCTGATAAGGGACAGATTCTACTTGGCACCAACGTACATATCGGTTATTACGATCAGGAACATCATGTTTTGCATATGGATAAAACTCTGTTTGATGAAATATCGGATGCTTATCCTTATTTATCCAACACCGAAATCCGCAATACCCTTGCAGCTTTTCTTTTTACCGGTGATGACGTATTTAAACGTATTGATAACTTAAGCGGCGGAGAAAGGGGGCGCATGTCCCTGGCAAAATTAATGCTTTCCGAATCAAATTTTCTTATATTGGACGAGCCTACCAACCATTTGGATATTACCTCCAAGGAAATTCTTGAAGATGCATTAAACGCCTACGAGGGAACGGTTCTTTATGTATCCCATGACCGTTATTTTATTAACCGTACTGCAAGCCGCATTTTGGAACTCAGCGGTGGAAAGCTGACCAGTTATTTGGGAAATTATGATTATTATCTGGAAAAGAAAACAGCTTTGTCCGCCTCTTCTCCTTTAAGTACCACCTGTTCTAAAAAAGAAGAGGCTGTTTCCGAAACCAAGCTGAACTGGCAGACGCAGAAGGAAGCGCAGGCCCGGCAGCGGAAAAAAGAAAATGATTTAAAAAAATGTGAAGAAGCCATTTCTTCTTTAGAAGGAAAACTGGCCAAAATCGAAGCAGCAATGACTTTGCCCGAAGTTGCAACGGATGTGGCAAAGCTTCAGGAACTGACCAAAAACCAGAACGAAATAAACACACAACTAGCCCTATTATATGACCAGTGGGAAACACTGGCCGAGTAATCCGGGGAAAGGAAAGGTGAATTATGCATCGTACAAAAAAAATCGGAGTTTTTATTTCTCATATCTACGGAAACTATCAAAGCCGGCTATGCGCAGGCATTATTGAAAAAGCGTCAGAATATGGCTATCTGGTAGAAATTTTCGCCTCCAATGATGGAGAAAACCTGGGGGACTATGGAAAAGGCGAATCCAGCATCTTAAATATTCCAAGACCTGATGATTACGCCGGTATGATTATAGCCTCCGACACCTTTGTCCTTCCCTCTCTTAAGCAGTCGCTTTTTAAGCTGCTGAAAGAATGCTTTAGCTGTCCGATAATTGACATTACTCAAAAATCTTCAGCGTATCCCAGGATCGTTCTTGAAAATAATAAACCGGTCAGGGATGTTGTTATCCACCTTGGAAAAAGACATCACTGTAAAAAAATATGTTACCTCGGCAGTCTTGCAGAAGCAGACAATAATGTTCTGCGCCAGCAGGCTTTTATTGACGGACTAAAAGAATTGTCTCTTCCCTTTGAAGGCTCCGTCTATGCCTGCGATTATTCCAGAGAAAGCACCGAGCTTGCCCTCAAGCAGATTTTAGATTCTGAACAGCTCCCTGATGCAATTGTCTGCTATAACGACAGGATTGCCCAGTCTGTAATCACAATGTTAAAGGAAAGGGATCTGCGTATTCCTGAACAGATTGCCATAACCGGCTGTGATACTCTTGAATTTGGACAAATGACAGCCCCAATCCTTACCTCTGTCACATTTCCTTCTGATGAGGTAGGCAAAATGGCCGCCTTACAGCTTGCCAGATTAATACGCAGGGAAGCTGTAGAACCGGTCACCACCGTATACGCTGTTCCAAGCTTTGGAACATCCTGTGGCTGTCCGGCGGCACATCCCATTTCTTCGTATTTTTACACAAGAAAACTGGACGAGCACATTATGTCTTTAGAACAGAATATGCTGTTAAACATGCATATGTCTGCAAATCTTCAATGTGTGGATGACCTGGATACAGGAATTGAACTTCTTGCAGAATTTGCTCTTTCTCTGCCTGACTGCAGGGAATTTTATCTATGCCTGTACGAAGACTGGGACCGGATTTCCAGTCATATCAGAGAAATTACTTTTACTGAGGAAGAAGAACTCTGTTCTGACACCGTCCTTTTAAAACTTGCCATTAAAAACGGAAAAAGACTCCCTGAATGTACTTTTACCAAGCGTAACATTCTTCCGGATTACTTATATGACAGCAATTCCTCTTCCTATATTTACACTCCTTTATTTTTTGGAGAAAAAAATTTCGGATATCTTGCACTTACCCTGGAGAACTCAAAATCAGGATATCCTTTCTTTTTCCTGTCCTGGCTGATGAATGTAAACAATATGCTGATGGAATTATGTGATAAGAAAAACCTGGGGCTGCTGGTGGGACGCCTTGAAGATATTTATACCAAGGATGAATTGACCGGCCTTTTAAACAGACACGGATTTAAACTTGTATCAACACCTGCTGTAAATAAGGCTGTTGCAGATAAAACTCCTGTTTGTGCTTTTATGTTCGATCTGGATGGTTTGAAAGCAATCAATGATGCATTTGGGCATGAGGAAGGCAACTTTGCCATTTCGGTTCTGGCACATGCCCTGGAAAATTCCACAGATGAAACTGCCATCTGCTCCCGTCAGGAAGGTGATGAATTCTGGGTATTAGCCTTTGATTATACTCCGGAAAAAGCAGCCTCACTCATGAATCATGTGTCAAAATACCTGAACAATTACAACAAACTCCATTCTAAGGATTACCAGATACAAGCAAGCTGCGGATATGCAATTAAAGTTCCTGAAAATTATGCCGATATAGCTGAAATGTTTCGTGAAGCTGATTTAAATATGTATGCCCAAAAAAAGCACCATCCTCATGTTACGTAAAAGGGAAGGCTAAGCCTTCCCTTTAAACTGCATATTTTTCCGATATTCCGTAGGCGATACTCCACAGGAAGCCTTAAAAGTTTTCATAAAGTGTTTTTCATTTTCATATCCTACCCGGCTGCTTATATCAATTACTTTCATATCAGTTGTTTCCAACAGGCGTTTTGCCTCCTCTATGCGAATTTCCTTTAAATAATTAACAAAATTATTTCCGGCATACTGTTTAAACACATAAGAAAATAAGGAATAATTCATGGAAATATGATTTGATACCACCGCCATATTCAAGTCCTTATCATAGTTTTCTTTTATGTAATCAATCGCCTGCTGAATTTTCTGTTTATTTTTGTAATCATCAAACCGGCTGTTTAAAGTATTGCAGAAATTTTCAAGCCAGCCTAATATTTCCGATTCGTATTCGGATAAACAGTTAAATCCATAAATTGTATAATATTCACCAATCTCTTCCTTTTTGGTCTTTAAGATATTTGCATAGGTAGTCAAAACTCCATCAAGCAATATCTGTATTCCATTTTCTATTTCCTCCGGCGGATAGCCTAAGAGAGAAGCATTTTTTAAAATACGGGAAAGCTGCCTTATGGCATCCTCATATTTATCTGTTCCCAACTGCTGAACAATCTGGCTGACCTGTCCCTCTTCTAAATGAAGTGTAGCTTTTTTACTGAGCATTTCCTTAAAAAAGCTTACCGGCTTTCCCAGATAAAACGCTTCTTTTCTGGCCTGATAAGCCTCTTCATAGGCTTCCCGCAGGGTATCAAGACCGGAGTGAACTGCGCTTACCCCCACATATCTGTTTACCAGCTCATCCCGTAAAAGAATTGGAATATTTTCGCTGGAAGAAATAAACAGCTCATTGCCCTCTACGGATTTTAGATGAATATAAAAATCCTCTTCTTCTATTTCACCTAATACCCCCCCTAGTTCATTACTTAAGGCAATCTGGTAGCTGCTTGTCAAATAAGTATTTTCATACATTTTCATCAGAAGCTCTTTTTCTGCCATAGTCAGGTTTTTATTTAAAATAATGTACTTTAACTGCTGCTTACCCAAATGTCTGTCATATTTGGCATCTTCCTGTCCTTTTAAAATTTCCGCATTCAGTTTTTCAAGCACTTCTCTTACTTTTTCCCGGTCTAAAGGCTTTAAAATGTATTCTCTTACTCCCATGCGCATAAGTTCCACCGCATAGGAAAAGTCATCATAGCCGCTTATGGCTACAGTAAGAGGAACATGGGGCAGCTCCTGCATTGCTTTAACCAGTGTGATTCCATCCATTTTAGGCATCCGGATATCTGTAAACATTACATCCACATGCTGCATTTTCAAAATCTCAAGAGCCATTTCCCCATTATTACATTCCAGAATATTATCAACCGGAACCCTGCTCCTTTGTACCATAGTTTTTATTCCCTGGCGTATCATTTTTTCGTCTTCAACAATCAATAATGTATGCATCTTATCCTCCTGATCTTTAAACAGATCCTTCTTTATTCATGGGGATGCGGACCATAATCTTGGTATAGCATCCTAACTTTGATGCAATTTCTATTCCATATTTTTCTCCAAAATTAATTTTGATTCTGTCCTGTACATTTTTAAGGCCGATTCCATTACCGGCTCCTCCTGAGACTTCTACCTCACCGCTGATTCTTTTGTACAGGTTTTCCACCTCTTCCTCACTCATGCCTCTTCCCGCATCTGTGATCTCAATAATGCAGTCTTCTCCGTCTTCGATTCCTTTCATGTAAATATTGGTATCTTCCGCCATCTGTTCAATTCCATGATAAATTGCGTTTTCCACAATAGGCTGCAGAGACATCTTTGGAATTCTCTGCTTTAAAATCACCTCTGAAATGTTGACGGATAAATAGATTTCATAATCAAACCTTAAATTAATCAGGCTCAAATAATTCCGTATATATTCCAGTTCCTCCTCCACCGTCACATTTCCGGGCACCCACTTCATGCTATAACGGAGCAGCTTCCCAAGGGATGTAATTGCATCAGAAATATCATAATCTTCCTTAATCTCCGCCATCATTTTAATGGATTCCAACACGTTATAGATAAAATGCGCATTAATCTGATTTTGCAATGCCCTGATTTCCGTATTTTTTACCAACAGCTCATGATTTAAATTATCTGTCGTAAGCTGCTTAATGTTGTAAAGCATCTTATTGATCTGATCCCCCAGCTCTCCCATTTCATTACTTCCGCAATTTTCAATAACCAGGTCAAGATCTCCCTTCTGCACTTCTCTTATGGAACGCAGAATACTGTAAAACTGTTTCAGCATTCCCTTAGCTACTTTATTAACCAAAACCGCCAGTAAAATAATAACCAGAATTCCACATAGCACAAATACATATCGCTGATTACGGATTTTAGTAAGATCACTTTCTATATCGTCAACATATACCAGTACTCCGTTCAGTTCCCGGAGCGGCTGATAACCGATAACCAGTTGTCGTCCCTGCGTCTCGTAAAAATAAACGTGAATCTCCTCTTTTACACTTCGATTGTCCTGCAATATGGTTTTAATCAGCTCCTGATTAAATTCCGTGTCAATCCCATGTGCAAAATGCAGATTCCCGTCTCCATCTGCAAAGCTTCCCCAGAGCGTCTCACCGGATTCATATATCACCGGAAACATGGTATCCATATACATTGCCACTTCAAGAACACCAGTCTCCCCCAGCCCATAATCCTCCATGCTGGTAAGAAGAGACAATATTTCTCTCTCACCTGTAAGCTGTCCATAGGAAGAAAACAGATTATCCTTATATCCAAATTTCCACCCGTAGCTAAAATCCTCCTGCCAGAAAGACAATCTCTGCATCCGTTCCCTGCGGTAAAGAATCGGCATCATTTCCTGCATACTGTCACTGTCCACATAAACTCTGATCTGATACAGATAAGTATTATTGTTTACCATTCGTTCCAGTGAAGCAATGTCCCTGTTATAAAAATCAAGCATCTCTTCTGTGGTATAGCTGTCTCCTCTTTTTTCCGCAGACAAAAAATCTTTAAGCCCCTGATCGCTTAAAAAAAACTGTGTGGACATATTAATTGTGTCTACGTTCTTAATTACCTGAGCATAAGCCATATCCAGCTTAAAGGTCATGGCGCTTAACTTTTCATTAATCAGATTATCCTCAATATTCCAAAACATCCATCCGGCTAAAATAATCATGGGTATTGTCACAAAAATCAGACAGATAATCGTAAATTTATTATTTAATTTCAGTCCCTGAAACCAGTTTTTTATTCTCCTCATAATTCTCCTGCATCAGTTACTATGTTATTCCAAGCTTTTCTTTATTTTCCTTTACCTGCCTGGTGCTCTCCTCCATCACCAAGGCAAATCCCAGATTGTCACGTTCCTCAACAAATTCCTCTAAAATACGATCAAATTCTTCTTCCGTGGGAGCCAAAAGCAATGCCGGAAGGGTTCTGCTCCAAAGCTTTTTAATTGCAACATCTGCATTTCCTGCTTCCGAATTGGCATCAAAGTTTATTTCATATTGTGCCAGATAATGGCTATAGGGATAGGTCCATTCCTCCAGTTGTCCATTAGGCGGGCTGCTTTGCTGTTTCCATTCCAGCTGCCTGGCATTATCCTGAAACATCCAATAGGCATTGTCTGCCCCGTATTTTTTGTTATAAGCATCACGGTCTGTATTCAGAAGTTCCATCACTTCTTCCTTTACTATCGGTTTTCCGTCAATTATATCATATGTAATGCCCTCTGCTCCGAGATAAATAGTCATTTGCCCTTCATCACTGATCAAATAAGAAAATAACTGAATTGCTCTGTCCGGATATTCACAGTTTTTTGAGATAAAGGTGACTGTCCATCCATTGATTCCGGTTCCCGGCAGAACATGGTCTTCCCCTTTTGAATTTCGCGGACCGTCCACAGCCATATAGATCATATCAGGATTTTCTGCATACAGCGCAATCTGCTGATCTGCCATGTCAGTTCTTTGAAAAAGCATACAAAAGTATTGTCCTCTTTCCATTTTTTCTTCCATCTGCGTCCGCTGGTCAATAAATATATCTTCTTTCAGATATCCTTCCGCTCCCAGTTCCCTGAAAGTTTTCAGCCACCTGATATATTCAGGATCTGTATACCTGTCATAGTATTTTCCGTCCTTTTCATAGGGCACTGCCAAAAAATTCTGCAGATACTGGTCAAAGGAAACACATCCTGTATTATCAAAAACATGTGCTCCAATTGGTATCAGCGGATATCCTTCCACCTCTGGAAATAACATGGCAGCTCTTTTTACCGCGTCGGAAAATCCTTCCGGCGTAGTCATATCCGGAGAACCTAACGCTTCATAAATATCCTTTCTTACCAAAAACGTCTGATTAGAGCTGATTTCCTTATAGGTTTCATAATCAGAAGGCTGATAGGAAGAATTGGGGTAACAATAAAGATTCCCATCCTCTCTGGTATACCAGGAAACCACTTCCGGATCCGTCACTTCCCAAAAACAGGCATCATACTGGTCCGCAAGTTCATTTAAGGCATATACCATATCCTTGTTGATCATTTCGTCCACCTGATTTTCCCACCATCCAAGGGTTATAATATCCGGCAGGGAATCAGAGGAAATCAGTGCATTAAATTTTTCTTCCGCGCTGCCCATAGGCGTAACAAAATTAATATTAACGCCTGTTTCTTCCGTAATTTTATCGGATACTACATTTCCTCCCCAGGGCGTCGCATACCATGTATAATTAATATACCAGTCTAAAGTAACAGGCTCCTCATTCGCTTCTTCTCTCAAATATTCCGTTTCCTCTTTCTTTCCACAGGCACATAATAAAAAAATTATTATCAGCAGGAAAAGTCCTTTTCCAATGTATTTCATATTCGTTTCCTCGATCTTGTTTATGCCTTTATCATATCAAAAAATAGCAGCCTGCACAAGAATTACAGATAGTAAAAACTGCCTCTCGCCAAAAGGCTAAGAGGCAGTTTTGTTTTTATTCCTTAACGCTTCCTGCTGAAATACTGCTGATAATATACTTAGAGCAGAAGCAGAATACAATCAAAATAGGTACAATGGAAACTGCAAGGGCCATATAAATTGCTCCCTGGTTGGTTCCAATATCCTTTGATGCATTCAGTGAAGCGATCATAACAGGTAATGTAAATTTCTTTGGTGTATTCAGCAAAAGCAGAGGAATCAGGTATGCATTCCAGTTACCAATAAATCCGCCGATTGCCATAGTGGCTACACCAGGCACCATGATAGGAAATACAATCTTATGGAAAATGCTTATTTCTTTTGCACCGTCAATTCTGGCTGCCTCAAGTAAAGCCATAGGCAGAACAGATTCCAGATACTGCTTTAGGAAAAATACAGTTCCCGGTGCTGCAATTGCAGGAATAATAAGGGGCAGATAAGAATCAATCAATTTCAATTTTGAAATTAAATTGTAGAAACCAATCAGGCTTAACTGCCCGGGAATCATCATGAAGATGACTATTGTGTAAAAAATAACATTTTTCCCTTTAAATTTATATACTGCAAGCGCATATGCTGTAAGTGCAGAAAAATAAGAGGTTAAAATTGTAGCAGGCACTGCAACCTTAAAGCTGTTCCATAATCCCAAAAACAGATTGAAAAACCCAAATACCGCATCCCAGTTTTCCTTAAGAGAGCTGCCCGGAATTAATGTAAAAGATGTCATGATTTCTCTTCCGCTTCTGGTTGCATTGACCAGCATCAGCAGGAAGGGAACCATACAAATGACTGCCAGTAAAATCAATACAAGATACAAAATTCCTTTTTTAACGGTCTTTGCCATTTTTTAGTCCTCCTTCCTGTTCATTACCTTAAACTGTATTACAGATATGACAAGTATCATCAGGAACAGAATATAGGCAATTGCAGAAGCATATCCTACCTGTTTCGGCCTGGTTGCAAATCCAAACTTATACAGATACATGATTGCTGTCTGTGTAGCTCCAAGAGGTTCTCCATTTACCGTACCCATCAGGAACGGAAGGTCGAACATCTGAATACCGCCAATTAAGGAGGTGATCGTTACATATAATAAAATCGGCCGAAGCAGAGGAAGGGTAATATAAAAGAAGCTCTTCCAACGCCCTGCACCATCAATAGATGCCGCTTCAAAATAGTCTTTATTGATTCCCTGAACCCCTGCCATCAACATAATAAATGAATTTCCAAACCACATCCATGTTTGAATCAGGGAAATCGACAGCCTTGCTGTCACCGGCTGTCCCAGCCAGTTGATAGGCTGATCCACACCAAATTTAGCTAAAATCTGGTTAATCGTGCCATATCTCCAGTCCAATAATGTTTTAAACAAAAATGCAACTGATGTTGCTGCAATAATATTGGGCAGATAATAAACCGCCCTGAAAAATCCAAGACCTTTAATCTTAAACTTAATATCGCTGAATGCGATTGTCAAAAGAAATGCCATTGCTAACTGAAGTACAATGTTTACTCCCCAGATTTTTACCGTATTAAGGAGTGCTGTCCAAAAATATTTATCCTGAAGTACACGTATATAATTTTTAAATCCTATATAATCAACATCCCCAAATCCCTTATAATTTGCAAAGGAAAGCTGCAATGTACGAAATACAGGATACACGCTGAAAATAAGAAATACTACAACAAAAGGCAGTACAAACACATAAGCCATATTGTTATAGTTCTTTTTCTTTGTTGGTCTTGTCACAGTATTGCTAACAGCCATATGTATTACCTCCACCCATCCTTATTCTTTTATGAAAATATCCCGCTTATACAACAAGTTATCAGAGTGAAGGGGACTTTGCCCCTCCACTCCAGGTTGTTTTATCTTTCAATTTCAAGGTCAGGATAAGTAGCTGCTACTTCATCATAGAATCCTTCAATTGCGTCTTCCTTGCTCTTTTCTCCTGTCTTAACAGCATTGATTGCATTGCTCCATGCAGCATCAATTGCAGTATCATACTCTGTAACATTTGATAAGCTTACGCCTTCAGCCTGTTTTAACCAGAATTCATACAGCTTCTGTCCACCATAGGTTTCATTGGTATCATCTGCATGCTTTTCAAGTGCGGAAACCAGAGATACGGTATCACCCTGAGATGCTTCAATCCACCAGTCAGCAGTTTCTTCGTTCAAAGTACAGAATTTAACAAATTCCCATGCAAGATCTTTATTCTTGGAAAGATCGCTGATACCAATGTATGTACCACCATCATATCCATAAGCAGGACCAGAACATACGCCCCATGATCCGGCAGTGTCGCCTACATTATCTCTCAATGTAAGTACGCCCCATGCAGGAAGTCCGAATGCAAATACTTCTGCTGTTTCATCAGAATAATTCTCAACATTAGCATTAAAGTTATCAGCATCCCATACGTTAAGGAGTGCTTCACCATTTTCATCTGTATCCCATACACCACCCTGAATTTCTGCATTAAGGATAGGTACCGGACCACTCATTGCCTGATACCAGGGAGCTGCCCACTGCTGTGCATATGCTGTTAAATCTTCCTGATATAACTGCACCGCCAGATCCATAAATTCATATCTCTGAGGATCCACATTTAACTTGCCATCAATTACCCATGAGCTCTGTCCTTTGAAATGCTGTGTTTCAGCGTCAGAAGCAAAAATTCTATAACCTGCATCCTTTAAGGTTCTTCCTGTTTCAATGATGGTATCATAGTCAGCAAAAAGCTTTCCTACTGATTCAGGATCAGAATATCCAAATACCTTGTCAGCAATGTCTCTTCTGTAGAAGAATCCGATAGGAGTAATCTGATAAGAAATTGCTCTCTGGATCCCTTCATCATCCTGTCCAACTTCCCAAACGTAATCAACGATCTGTCCTTCATAATCCTTAGCACCAAAATCATCCAGATTTGCAAAGAACTGTGCTTCATACATGGACTTAAGCATCTTAGGCTCGCCTACGATAATATCCACGCTGTCATCTCCGCCAAGTAATGCGGTTTCAACCTTTGTGGGATAATCACCAGGTGCAATAACTACTACTTCCGTCTCAACATCAGGGTGTTCCTCTACAAACTTGTCAGCAAACTGCTCAAGATCGGCTGCCAGTGTCCAGATTACCAGCTTACCGCTTAAATCTCCTGCTGCCTCTTCGCCTGCTGTCTCTTCACCTGCCGCTTCATCACTTTCAGTCTGTTCCTGTGAAGATGAACTGTCTGTTGATGTAGTACTGCTGCCTTCATCTTTGCTTCCACATGCTGCCAGTGAAAGTGTCATGATTCCGGCTAACAATAATGCTGTTAACTTTTTTAATTTCATAACCTATCCTCCTATTTTTTAGAAACTTTTTATTGTTCCCTTGTTTGTAAGTTCATTATACGTTTTGGCTGATACTGATATAATTGCTCTTTTTTCAAAAAGGTGTTATTTTTTTAATAATTTCAGGAAAGTGTTATTTTTATTTGCGTTATCTTTCCATTTCTTATATCTTCTGCAGTCGTTCCTGCCAAAACAGAATTAGATGTTTTAAAAATACTCCCGTCTTTATAAAGAAGCTCCTGTGAAATAATATTATAAGATCCCGGGAAATAGTCTTTTGTTTCTTCCATTTCATATATAACCTTCGTCTGACCAAGGAGCACTGCTTCCACACGCCGCTCCTCTCCCACCAGATACTTAGGGAGAACCGGAGCAAAGCTTACCGTAAGCTCATTATTTTCATAAGAAAACAGTTTGCCGAACATCATCAGTATCCATATCTGCAGAAATTCCACCGTAGAACCGGATAATCTTGCAACAAATCCCTGTCCATGACAGGCCGGATTGGGATTATCAGAGCTTGCAATAAAAGAGGAATTTTCATAAATACTTCTGCCATAAACCAGAGGATCAAGGAAAGGAATCGCCGCCTTATGAAAATCTTCGGCAAATTCACTAAATAATCCTGACTTAAGAAGTTCAAGCAGATATTTATACTCCATATGAAGCCAGATGGATTCATTTTCAAGCCATCCGGGGGTAAATGCTTTCGCCCTTCCCAATTCATAGGAAGCGTCTTTTAAGGAAGCGTTCACTTTGTACATTTGAAGTTTTTCATCATACAGGCCGCTGTTTTTTACATTCTCATATAGAGATCTTTTCACATCTTCTTCATTGTCCAGTTTTAAAAACCGCACCGGTCCTTCTAAAAACAGGGGTACCATCCTGACTTCAAAATGTTCCGGATAGATTCCGTCTTCATCTTCCGTATACTCTTTTACCTCATAAGTAAAGTAGGTGGGGCACACACCTTTTTCCATTGCGCAGGCCTTTCTGATTCCATGCATTACAACCGCCTGCATATGAATAAGCGTGTCAATCAGTTCCTGGGATGAAACTTCCTGCTTTGCACCGCTGATTCCGTTAAAGGTTTTCTCCCAGTAGCTTTCCTTTACATCATTCCTGCTGTTCCAAAATTCCAACAGTTCTCCACAGCGCATAATGTCATTTAAGCAGTCTAAAGTAATTGTCTCAAGCTGGTGTAAGAGCTGTGCTGTTTCTGCTAAAAGCTCCACACTGTATCTGTATTTTTTCAGAATATGAATTACATATGCCAGCATTCTGGCAAGCTCACAGGTCTCCGCCATAGAAGAGCCAAACAGCCCCGGCATTCCGTTTAACGCATCATACCAGCCGGGCTTTCCCCCTTCCATTTCCACGCCCATTGCATATACATCTAATGCCGCGTATTTGGTGAGACAAAGAATAATCATTTTCTCCATCAGGGAAGCTTCTACCACTCCCCCTTCTCCAAATCTGTCTCTTAAAAGCTTTTCCGTTCCATCAAGGCCTTTTTCTTCATCCAGGAAGTGATACTGCCTGATTCCATTTTCCGTTTTCACATAACGTTTCCTCCTCGGCAGAATCGGAACCTGTGTTCGATAATAAGTGACCGGTGTGTGAAAGAGAAGCTCTTCTTCTTTTTCAGGAAAAACGTTTAAATAATTTTCAATCAAATCCAGATTATAGGTCCAGTGATCACTCCAATAGCCTTCCCCAAAGTCTGCATTGATCGCATCTTCAGCCTGCTCCATCACTTGCCCAAAATATTCCTCTTCCCTGTCAACCTCCTCGATTCCAAGTTCATCAAGCTTTGCAAAGAAGGCGCCCGGCGTAAATGGTTTTGCCAAAAAAGAAAGCAGTTCTTCCTTTTTTTCCTGAGAAAGCAAATCAAAAATATCACCGGCTTTTTCCTCTGAAAGCGTGTATGTCACCTTTTCAACTGCAAGAGGATTGTATCCATCTATCTGAATCAGACTGTAAAATTTGACAATACTTTCCGCACCCACATATGGGGTAAAAAAGGGTTCACACCTTCTGTTTTGATTTACATCCCTGAAATTTCCATTGCCCTGAGAATAAAATTCCGGAAGCATACGGAAATAATTGTAATCCCTTTCCAGATCTCCGTGTTTTCTGGAATAAATATGAAAAATCTTTCCTCCTGGCAGCCGGATGGGGTACCCGCCGCGAAGTACATTATCCATGTAGGTATAAGTACTGTACGCATCAAATTCAGGTACTGCTGTTTTGGTTTCTATCACACTGCACAGTTTGCGTGGAAGCTTTCCTGCCTCCTCCATTTTCCTTTCAAAATAAGCGCCATCTATTTTCTTTTGTAAAAAACGCTCCAGCATTGCTTTGTTTCCTGCCTGGCCAATCAATTCATATAAAACAATGCTTTCTTTCTCCGAAAGCTCTCTTTCTTCTGCAAAAAAGCAACAGGGATATTGATTGGCGCTTACCTGGGGCTTCGTAAGCAGTTCATCAAACGTCCGATCTTTAAAACTTGCTGCCGCGTCCAGAGAAGTATCATAATCAAATACCAGAGACACATCAGTTATTACCTGTTTTTTTCTTCCTTCTTCATCCCAGCAGATACCATAATTTCCTCCAAGCACCGGCGTAACTGTGGCAGTATCTTTACTGCTGGCCCTTAATCTAAAATAAGGCGTTTTCTTATCTGTATCTTCCACCTGCATCCATGCCATAATAGTCTGCCCCATTTCCTTGATGCTTTTCAAATCAACTCCATAGGGAATCATAACCGGCATCCCGTCTAAAACCTGTAAATGTACCTTTTCTTTTCCGGTATTTTGAATACATATCTTTCTTACAAGGGCTCCTGTTTTTTCACCCGGTAAGGTAAAATAATCTACTTTAGTGCGAATATGATTTTCTTCATCCATTTCCTCAATAGAAAGCCTATTCATATCCACATACATTTTCTTTTGTGTATCTCTACTTCTGAACAATTCCAGATAAGCGCCATCCTTTTTCACAAAAGTACGAAATCCGTTAAAGGCTGTGTTCTGGTATGCCTGATGCGCCGGAAAAAACTCCATAATAGAGTGATCCTTATCCTCTACGCCGAAGCTGGAAATACACTGTCCACGATTTACGTAATAACACCAGATGGGTATGCCGTGTATTCCGGCAAGCCCCGGCAAAAACCCCGCAAAAGGCGCCTTTTTATCATAGCTTTCTATTATAAATGTTTCTTTCTCCATACCTTCCTCCTTAAACTAATTCTGCAATAATCTCATGCTGTTTTTCTGTATCCATTGCAGCAATCTCTTCCTTACTGACTGCAACGCCTTCCTTTAAGCAGATTTTCTTTCCGTCAAGGTATACATCTCCCACCTTGTAACTGCCATAATCCTTTTTCTCTTTATT
>VSNT01000053.1 GCA_009774465.1 Lachnospiraceae bacterium | reverse complement strand
ATTTTTTTTAATACTTCCCGATTTTCCTCTAAAAAAATGTTTTCAACCCTTAAGAAATCTGTTATCTTTTACTTACGAGAAGGTACAAATTATCTAAAATCAGGAGGATAACTTATGAGATATTTTTTTACTGGCAGGATTACCAAAGACAATGATCTTTTTACCATCCGCATTCCTTTTAACGTATGGGAAGTCAGCAAAAAACGTGATGTAATTCAGGCAGATATTGTTCTTGACAACAAAATCATTGACTGTGAACTGCTTCCCGAATCAAAGGGAAATTATAAGATTCACTTGCAGGAAGAGGACGTATCACACATTAATATTGACCAGCCCCATAAAATACTGCTTCATATTAACAGAAGCCTGATTCAGATGAATCAAAACAGCCCTTATAATTTTGAAAATCCCATTCGTAAAATTGACCATATTGACGTAATCATACAGCCGGAAGACGGGCTTTGCGGACAGACCTGTGTTGCAATGCTGGCAGGCGTTACAATCGCTGAAGTTATCAGCGTTATGGACTGTAGGGAATGGCAGGCAACTATGGGACGCGTTATCTCGGCACTGAATTATTACGGCATTGACCACAGTGAGGTTATTGTATATACAGAAGGCCAGGAGGCTACCCTTCCCAAATGCTGTATTATGATGGAAAAGCTGGGACTTTACTGTCATTACCTGGTGCACTTTGATGGCAAATTCTATGATTCCAATTTGGGAGTCGTTACAGAATATGATATGAGCAAACTCCTTGGATATCTGGAAGTAAAGGTTGACTAGACAACGGATGCCAGGCTTCGCCAGCCATCCTTATGTAAAATAAACTGCCGCCAGGATCACATATGATTCCGGCGGCAGTTTTTAATAAAACATATATTAAAAAGGAAAGATTTTACACTTCAAAAATCAAATCTCCATATGTAGGTATGGGCCATACCTTTTTATCTACCAGCATTTCTGCTTCGTCTGCAGGTGTCCGCAGTTCCTCCATTACCTCTTTTACCACATCCTTATAATAGAATGCCTGCTCCCTTGCCTGGCTCATGCTGTTTGCTTTTGCAGTTACTTCCTCCAGCTTTGCAAGCGCTGTTTTCATTCCGTTCAGCTTTTCGGTAATCTGATTAAGCAAATCCGCCTGAGCAGATGCATCCGCTCCTGCTTCCTTTACAGCAATTACCGTATCTGCAAGGGACTTTGTGTATTTGATCACTGCAGGTATGATTTGCTTGGAAGCCATGTCAATCATGGTAAGGGCTTCTATATTAATGGTCTTAGCGTAAGTTTCATAAAGAATCTCTTCCCGTGATTCCAGTTCTGCTTTTGTAAAAATACCGAATTTATCAAAAAGCTTAACGGATTTTTCTGTTGTCAATGTATCCACTGCCTCAATCATTGACTTAATATTGGGAAGTCCTCTTCTTTCCGCCTCTACCACCCATGCATCGGAATAACCGTCTCCATTAAAGATAATCCTCTGGTGTCTGGTAAAATATTCCTTAATCAGATCGTGTACTGCCAGATCAAAGTCTTCTGCTTTTTCAAGCACATCTGCTGCTTCACAAAAGGCTTCAGCCACAATCGCATTCAATATGGTATTGGGGCTTCCAATAGAGTCCGCTGAACCGACCATACGGAACTCAAACTTATTTCCGGTAAATGCAAAGGGTGACGTTCTGTTTCTGTCAGTTGCATCCTTTGTAAAATCAGGCAGTGTGGAAACACCTGTCTCCAGCTTGCCGCCCTGTAATACATGCGCTGCCTCACCTGTTTCCACAAGCTGTTTAACAACATCCTCAAGCTGTTCTCCTAAAAAGACAGATATAATTGCCGGAGGCGCCTCATTTGCACCAAGCCTGTGGTCATTTCCCACATCCGACGCACTCTGACGAAGCAGATCTGCATGTCTGTCCACCGCTTTAATAATACATGCTAAAACCAGAAGAAACTGAATATTTTCATTTGGCGTATCGCCGGGATCTAAAAGATTTACTCCATTGTCTGTTGCCAGCGACCAGTTATTATGCTTACCGGAACCGTTTACTCCTGCAAAAGGCTTTTCATGAAGCAGGCAGGTAAGGCCATGACGTCCGGCAACCTTTTTCATTGTTTCCATTACAAGCTGATTATGGTCTACCGCAATGTTGGCTGTCTCATAGATAGGCGCCAGCTCATGCTGTGCAGGGGCCACTTCATTGTGCTGTGTTTTCGCGGTAACCCCCAGCTTCCACAGTTCAATGTTCAAATCCTTCATATATGCGCCCACACGCTCCCTGATGGTTCCAAAATAATGGTCTTCAAGCTCCTGTCCCTTAGGCGCCGGTGCGCCAAACAAAGTCCGGCCTGCAAAAATCAGATCCGGTCTTTTCAGGTATTTTTCCCTGTCCACCAGAAAATATTCCTGCTCAGGCCCCACACTTGCAACCACCTTTTTTGCACCTGTATTGCCAAACAATCTGACAATACGAAGCGCCTGCTCGCTGATTGCTTCCATAGAACGAAGCAGTGGAGTCTTTTTATCAAGAGCTTCTCCCTTGTAAGAACAAAATGCTGTAGGAATACAGAGAATTACTCCTGTGGCATCCTCCTTTAAAAAGGCAGGCGACGTAATATCCCATGCAGTATATCCTCTTGCTTCAAAAGTAGCGCGAAGTCCTCCGGAAGGGAACGAAGAAGCATCCGGTTCTCCCTTAATTAATTCCTTTCCCGAAAATTCCATCAACATTTTTCCGCTTTCATCCGGATGGGAAACAAAAGAGTCATGCTTTTCAGCAGTAATCCCTGTCAGAGGCTGGAACCAGTGGGTATAGTGTGTTGCCCCATTTTCCACTGCCCAGTCTTTCATTTCCTTTGCAACAACATCAGCGGCAGCAAGAGATAGCTCACCACCTTTTTCCATTACCTTAATTACTTCCTTATAAACGTTCTCAGGCAGACGTTCTCTCATTGTCGCACGCGTAAATACCTTGCTGGCAAAGAGCTCTTCAACATTAATTACTTCACTCATTTTTTTATTTCCTTTCAAAATTATTTTTCATAAAAACATGCAGCATGGTCTTTCAGATCCCTTTTTACAAAAAAAATGCTCCAAAAAATATTTGGAACATCTTCGTTCAGGGTTATTATTTAAAGGTTTTTCCTTTACCTGTTATACGATACTCTATAATTTTTGAAATTGCAATACCCTTTTTACAATTTTATCAGTTTTGAATAAAAAGATTTTTGATGCTGAAAATGATATGGGCATATTGTACAATATACTATATTTCCTCCATTTTAACCCAAACTTCCTAATTATGGTTTTTGCACTCTGAGCAGATCATATTGCTCCGCCTTTTTGCTTAACTCCACCCATAATTTCTGCTGAGGGTGAGGCGCGCTTTCAACTTTTTCTCCCTCATCTGTCGTTAGAGACAATACTTCCACTTCTACATTTTCTCCACCGGGCTTCATAATTTCTATGTGATCGCCTACGCTGAATTTATTTTTCTGTTCTATTCTTACCTTTCCCTCCTTAGATACCTCTTCGATCATGCCAAGATAAACATATTCATTCACATAGGTATTGCTGTCATAAATCTGTGTATTTTCATCAGGCTTTCCAAAATAAAATCCGGTGGTAAACTGGCGGTAAGTGCACTTGGATATTTCCGATCTGTACCAGTCCATATTCCCCCGATATTTTTCCTCCGAAGTAAAATAATCATCAATTGCCTTTCGGTATGTTCTGGCAACTGCCGCCACATACAATGCAGTCTTCATCCTTCCTTCTATCTTAAAACTGTCAATTCCCGCATCTACCATTTCCGGAATGTGCTCTATCATGCACAGATCTTTGGAATTAAAAATGTAAGTTCCTCTCTCATTTTCGTACACCGGCAGATATTCCCCCGGACGGCTTTCCTCCATTACCGCATATTTCCAGCGGCAGGGATGCGTACACGCTCCCTGGTTTGCATCTCTTCCGGTAAAATAGCTGCTAAGAAGGCATCTTCCGGAATAGGAAATACACATAGCGCCATGAATAAAGCTTTCTATCTCCATATCAGCAGGAATCCTGCTGCGGATTTCTCTGATTTCCTCTAAAGAAAGCTCTCTTGCAGAAACTACTCTTTTGGCTCCCAAATCATGCCAGAATAAATAAGTCATGTAGTTTGTATTATTTGCCTGGGTAGAAATATGAATCTCAATTTCCGGACAAATCCTTTTCGCCAGCATAAACATTCCCGGATCTGCTATAATCAAAGCATCCGGTTTCATTTCCTTTAATTCATGAAAATATTCTTCCGCACCATTTAAATCATTATTGTGGGCAAGAATATTTGCTGTCACATGCACTCTTACTCCATGTGCATGTGCAAAGGCAATTCCCTGCTTCATTTCTTCGCCAGAAAAATTTTTTGCTTTTGCGCGAAGCCCAAAGGCTTCTCCGCCAATATATACCGCATCTGCTCCGAAAAGCACTGCTGTTTTTAAAACTTCCAGCGAACTGGCCGGTATTAATAGCTCAGGTTTTTTCATTGCTCTCTCCCCTATAGTTTTACACTTATGGTTACCCCGTCTCCCACAGGAAGAATGTCCGTACATAACTGCTTATTCTGCTTTAGTTCATAGAGATAGTCTCTCATTCTGCTGTGAATCGTGCGGTCTCTTCTGGTCACCGCAAACCGGGATTCCATCACATCACCGTCCTGCAGAACATTATCAGACACCAAAATTCCTCCTTTAGGCATTAATCTTAAAATATCTGGAAGAAAATGGATATACTGGCCTTTTGCCGCATCCATGAAAATAAAGTCAAAGGGATCTTTCAACTCCTTTAAAATCTCAGCGGCATCTCCCTCTAGCAGAAAAATTTGATCTTCTTTTCCCGCCTTTTTAAAATTTTCCCTGGCCAGCGGAATTCTTTTTTCATATTTTTCAATGGTAGTAATCTTACAGTCTGCCGCCCCGTATTCACTCATCAACAATGCCGAAAAACCAATGGCCGTCCCCACCTCAAGAATCCGTTCAGGCTGCTTTACTGCAAGAAGCAGCTTTAAAAGATTCTGCATCTGAGGCCTGATTACAGGCACATTGGTTTTAATTGCAAATTCCTCCAGCTCATTTAAAAAAGGCGTATTTCCTGTATCAAAAGAACTAATAAATGTACTGATTCTTTCTTCCGTAATCACAATTTTTCTTTCCTTATATTTTACTGGGCTGCTTCACTGTTTGGATCATCAAGGCCTTCATCCGGGCTGCCCTCTTCTCCGGCACCTTCTTCTGCACCGCTTTCCTGTCCCTGTGAAGTATCTGCACCTGGTTCACTTTTCTCCTCCACAGGAGTAGACATGATCTCCAGCATCTGCTGGGCTGTCATATCCGTGCTCAAGTCATAAATTCCGGGAAGAATATCGCCATGATATGCAGAAAGCAGCTCCTGCACTACAAACAGGTTTGCATCTTCTATCAGTCCTTTTTCCACCAGCATTTCCGCAATATCCTTTATGGATGCATCCTCTGCAACTCCTATGGTTATGGTACGTCCTCCCGAAACAGATACAGGCGTATCTGCAAATACCCGATAGCCAAAGTCATAGGCTTTCGTGGCCCCACGCATAACAAACACAATAACAGCAGCAATAATTACTACTTTTATTATTGTTTCAATTACAGTAACTATTAAATATTTTACATTCATAGAGCTAACCACGTCCTTTCAAAAGCTGCCTATTCAAAACCGATCTCATCCGTAATAAATATATTGATCTCCTGCATCATTCTGCATAAAGCAAGCTCTGCACGAAGAAAATCATCGACAATCGGATTATCACGAAATTTCTCATATTCTCTCTCAAATGCATCCATTTTTTCAAACAATTCGCTTTCCTGACAGGTATTTTGTATTTCATAATTCTTCTGCCGGTACTCATTTACTTTTTTAAACAATTCAGGATTTTTTTTAATTTTTCCTAATTGATAATAATATCTTTTACATACCTCTGTTTCTTTCATTGCATTAACAAAATTATCCAGCGCATCTTTCATTTGATTCTCCATCATGAGTATTTATCTCCTTATATCTCCATTATGATAGGCAGGATCATAGGACGGCGTTTTGTCTTTTTCCATACATATTCCCCAAGAGAATCCTTGATAGAACTTTTCAGTTTTCCCCAATCAGCAATCCCCCGGCTCAGGCAGCCTTCCACTGCCTCATTTACCACAATTCTGGCTTCATCCATAAGCTCGTCCGATTCTCTTACGTATACAAACCCTCTTGATACAATTTCAGGTCCGCTTACCAGTTCATCCGTAGTTCCGTCAAGACCAAGCACCACAATCAGGATACCATCCTCCGCAAGATGCTGTCTGTCTCTTAACACAATGTTCCCAACATCTCCTACGCCCAGTCCGTCTACCAAAATATCTCCCACCGGAACCTTACCGGTAATCTGCGCTTTTTCTTCCGTCAGCTCCAGTACATCTCCCGACCTTAAAATAAAAATATTTTCCTTTGCAATTCCCAAATCTTTTGCAATCTTTGCCTGTGCCTTTAAATGTTTATATTCTCCATGTACAGGTATTGCATATTGAGGATGCACCAGCGTATAAATAAGCTTAATTTCTTCCTGGCAGGCATGTCCGGAAACATGCACATCCTGAAAAATAACATCTGCTCCCTTAAGAAGCAGTTCATTAATCACATTTGTCACAGCCTTCTCGTTACCGGGAATAGGATGAGAGGAAAAAATAACCGTATCACTGGGCCCGATAGAAATCTTTCGGTGATTGTCTTCCGCCATACGGCTTAAAGCCGCCATACTTTCTCCCTGACTTCCGGTGGTGATAATCACTGTTTTTTCATCTGGGTAATTTTTTAACTGCTCTATATTGATCAGTGTATTATCGGGAATATTCAAATAGCCCAGATTGGTGGCTGTTTCAATAATATTCACCATGCTTCGGCCTTCCACCACTACTTTGCGGCCAAACTTATCGGCGGAATTTATAATCTGCTGCACCCTGTCCACATTAGAAGCAAAGGTTGCAACGATAATACGGGTATTTTTATGCTCTTCAAAAAGGGTATCAAAGGTTCTGCCAACTGTACGTTCCGACGGTGTGAATCCAGGTCTTTCCGCATTTGTGGAATCACACATCAGCGCCAGTACACCCTTTTTCCCGATTTCAGCAAACCTCTGCAGATCAATGGCGTCTCCAAACACCGGCGTATAATCCACTTTAAAATCCCCAGTGTGCACCACAATGCCCGCCGGAGAATAAATAGCAAGCGCCGCCGCATCTACAATACTGTGATTGGTCTTAATGAATTCAATACGAAACTGTCCTAAATTAATAGACTGTCCAAATTTTACAACTTTACGCTTTGTATTACCTGTAAGGTTATGCTCCTTTAATTTGTTTTCTATGATGCCCATTGTCAGTTTAGTAGCATAAATAGGTACATTAATATCTCTGAGGATATAGGGAAGAGCGCCAATATGGTCTTCATGACCGTGGGTAATAATAAACCCTTTGACCTTTTCAATATTATTTTTTAGATAAATCACATCCGGAATAACCAGATCTATTCCCAGCATATCGTCTTCCGGAAATGAAAGGCCGCAATCCACCACAACAATACTATCCTCATATTCAAAGGCAGTAATGTTCATGCCAATCTGCTCAAGACCTCCAAGTGGAATGATCTTCAGCCCTGAGCTGCTTTTCTGTTCATTTTTTTTCAATCAATTTTCCTCCACATTCCTTCCAGTACCTGTAGAGAGTTTTATTTGCTGGTCTGCTATGAAATTCACTGTTCTTAACATTTATCTTCCGCACCATTGTATTTTACATTTATGCATCGCCCTGCGGCACCTTTTCACGCAAAAAGCCGCCTGTCCCACGCTATGCATTCCGCAGCCACACCAATTTTAATAAAGCCCCCACAGTAACTGAATATTATATTTACATAAGCCTGATATCCTCAAGCAAAGTTTCAAATACTGCTGCAACTGCAGATAACTCCGTATCTTCTTCTACAATCTCATAAACTTTTTCATCTGCGTTCTTGAGCGAAATTTCCTTTAAAATAAGAGCATCTCCGTCTCCTTCTTCGGCATCCGTCACCAGAATATACTGATTGCCGCCAAGCCTGGTCTGCTCTAAAACATAAAATTCCACACTCTCCTGCGTATCCAGTATAAATTTAACCTTTTCCAATCAATCTTCTCCTTGCTTTCTGCTTCTTAAATCCAAAAATCCCTGTAAAATAAATACCGCCGCAATCTGGTCAACGTACTCCTTACGATTTTCTCTTCGAATTCCGGCTTCCATCATGACCTTGTCCGCTGCCACTGTAGTAAGTCTTTCATCCCACATTTGTACCGAAAGTCCGGTACGCCGCTCTAATTTGTCCTTAAATTCCAGTGTAATATCCGCTCTGGGGCCCAGAGTGTCGTTCATATTTTTAGGCAGGCCAAGCACAATCTCCCCAACCTGGTATTCCTCTATCAGCTCCTCTATTCTTGCCAGTGTGCGGCGCAGCTTATTTTCTTCTTTTCTTCTGATAATCTCTATTCCCTGAGCAGTAATAAGTAAGGGATCACTGATTGCCACCCCCACCGTTTTTGCTCCGAAATCCAAACCCATAATTCTCATAACCAAATATTTTCCGTTCTGTTTCACTCCCAATGATTATTTTTAATGTATTCCGCCAGCATTTCTTCTACCAGTTCGTCTCTTTCCACCTTCATAATAAGACTTCTTGCATTTTTATAGCTGGTAATGTATGTGGGATCACCTGACATAATATACCCCACAATCTGGTTGACAGGATTATACCCCTTTTCTGTCAATGCCTCATACACGTCTGAAAGTATTTCCTTCACACTTGTATTGTCTGTTTCTACCCTGAAAAATTGTGTGTTCCCCAAATCCTGCATAACTGCACCCCTTAAATTACTTCATTAGTTCTTATCTTACTCCATTTTACCATAAAATTCAATGTATTTACGGTGTAAACAGCAAAATATCCGAATCTGCAAGCTGTGTCAGCTTTCCTGAAATCACCTGACCGGAAAGATTTTCATCTGTTTCAAATGCTGCCCGGATGTATTCTTTCGTATAGCCAATCTGACAGTTTTTCCCGTTCACCACTTTTTTTTCTTCAAATAATACTTCCACTGTTTTATGTAAAAATGCTTCCCGGTATTTTCCGGACATTTCTTTTTCCAATTGTAAAAGTTCATTACTGCGGAGCGTCTTGATATCTTCAGGAATCTGATCTTCCATGACAGCCGCAGGTGTGCCTTTTCTTCTGGAATATTTAAAGATATGCATCTCGTAAAATCCTGTTTTTTGTAAGAATTCTTTTGTTGCCTCAAATTCCTCTTCTGTTTCTCCCGGGAACCCCACAATTACATCTGTGGTGATTGCCGGATGATCAAAGTATTTTCTTAAAATACATACTTTTTCATAGTATTCCTCTGTTAAATATTTTCTATTCATTCTTTTTAAAACACTGTCACATCCACTTTGCAGGGATAAATGAAAATGAGGGCACAGCCTGGAGCATTTCGCAATTCCTTTTACAAACTCCTCTGAAATAATACGCGGTTCCAGAGAGCCTAAGCGAATGCGGTCAATTCCCTGAATTTTCTGTACCTCCTGAATTAATTGGAGCAGTTTTCCGGAAGTGAAATCATTTCCCTTCTCTACCCCGTAGGAGCTTAAATGTATCCCTGTCAAAACCACTTCCCTGTACCCGTTTTCCACAAGGCTGTTAATCTCCTTTAAAACCTCTGCCATACTTCGGCTTCTGTTTCTTCCTCTGGCATAGGGAATAATACAGTAGGAGCAAAACTGATTACACCCGTCCTGTATTTTAATAAATGCCCTTGTATGCTCTGCAGTATGAGTTATCTGCATGGATTCATATTCATCCGTGTGGTTTATATCAATGATAGTTTTACCCCCAAGAGTTTTATCCTCATATGCAGATGCGCTGTTTTCTGCTTCTTCTTTTTTTGCCAGATATTCCTCCAAAATGGGAATCAGATCTTTCTTTTTGTTATTTCCAATAGCCAGATCAATTCCTGCATCCATAAGGGCTTTCTCACTTCCGGTCTGAACATAGCAGCCTACTGCAACTACAACTGCATCAGGATTCATTTTCCGGGCCCGATGAAGCATCTGCCTGCTCTTTCTGTCAGCAATATTCGTTACCGTACATGTATTTACAATATAAATATCGGCTTTTCCACCAAATGGTACAATACTATAACCCTTTTCTTGTAACTTTTGTTGCATAAAATCCATTTCGTATCCGTTTACTTTACACCCAAGATTATGAAATGCTACACTTTTCATATTATTCACCACTTTTTTTGTATTGTTTTATCATTGACTTTTCACATGCAACCCTTTACTATATTAGCAGAAGGTATGAAAAATTTAAGGAGGTAATCACAATGAAAACCATTCAGATTTCATTAAACTCTATTGACAAGGTAAAATCTTTTGTAAATGATATTACAAAATTCGATTATGACTTTGACTTAGTATCCGGAAGATATGTAATTGATGCTAAATCTATCATGGGTATCTTTAGTTTGGATTTATCCAAGCCTATCGATTTAAACATTCATGCAGAAGACAGCGTTGATGAAGTTCTCGAAGCATTGAAGCCTTACATGATTTAATGGATACAACCACATAATAAGTAAAAACAGTGAGCTGGCTGAAAGGCCAGCTCATTTTTAACATTAGGACGTCTCGCGAAGCGCGGCATCTGTTGTTTAACATAAGGACGTCTCGCGAAGTGCGGCATCCACTGTTATACCCACTTTGCAATCACTACTTCATCTGTGTCAAGCGCCTGCTGCATTAATTCATCAATTTTTTCTTCCAGATTTTTTTCATGTCGTTTGATGATATTCAAATTGGGTTTTGTCACAGGATGTTTTGCCACAAAAATTGTACAGCAGTCCTCATAAGGCAGAATAGAAGTTTCAAAGGTACCTATCTTTTCTGATACATCCACTATTTCCATTTTGTCAAATCCAATCAAAGGACGAAAAACCGGAAGTGTGCACACTTCATTGGTAACTGCTAAAGACTGTACTGTCTGAGACGCCACCTGTCCTATGCTTTCTCCTGTAATCAGCCCCAGACAGGCATTTTCCTTTGCAATTCTTTCAGCAATCTTCATCATATATCTTCGCATAATAATCGTAAGTTCCTCATGAGGACACTTCTCATAAATGTACAACTGAATATCCGTAAAATTAATAATATGGAGATAAACCGGCCCTGCATAACGGGATACCAGCTTTGCAAGATCAATTACTTTTTGCTTTGCCCGGTCGCTGGTATAAGGAGGCGCATGAAAATACACAGCATCAATCTTTACTCCCCGTTTGGCAATCATATATCCTGCCACCGGCGAATCAATCCCCCCTGACAAAAGAAGCATTGCCTTTCCGTTGCTTCCCACCGGCATACCGCCGGGCCCCGGTATCTCAATAGAGTAAATGTATATCTTTTCACGTATTTCCACATGCAGCATCACATCAGGCTGATGCACGTCCACCTTCATTTCAGGGAAAGCATCAAGCACCCTGCTTCCCAGCTCCATATTAAGCTCCATTGAATTCATGGGATAATTTTTGCGTGCCCTTCTGGTGTTTACCTTAAAGGTAATATTTTTATCTTCGTACGTCTTGTCCACATACTCGATTACCCTCTGGGCCAGCTTCTCAAATCCTTCATCCTTTACATCAATTACCGGACAGATTCCTGAAATTCCAAACACTGTTTTTAAATTATCCACCGTCTCATCATAATCAAAATCAGATAATGCATGAACATAAATTCTGCCTTCTGTTCGGGAAACCTTAAATTCACCCTCGCAGCGCTTTAATGCATACTTTACCTGCTGTGCAAGAGCCTCCTCAAACAAATGCTTATTCTTTCCTTTTACGCCGATTTCAGCGTACTTAATCAAAAATGTCGTAAACATAATTCCTCTTTTCTTTAAAATCTATTTGATAATTGTGAAGTGGATAAATTGAATGAATATTCAGACAATATTTTCTGTTCAAATCCTGTTGCACCAGGCATTCCAGCAAGCCAAATAGGACAGAAGCCAGTCGGGAAGTGTCCCTCCTGTCTTCTATTGTCTTGCTTACATGGTGCATAAGGCTTTTCACAGAATATATTGTCTGAATATTCCCACTACTTTACTGACTGCAAATTACTTAATAGCTGTTTAAAAATAAAATGTATCGACTAAAAATAGTTTTACTGATTTACCGTCTCGCGGGCGAGCGTTCTCCTGTGTACTTTCTAAGCATGGGAATTATATCATACATTGTCTGCAAAGTATAGTTTATTTCTTCCATCGTTGTAAATACGGAAAAGCTGAAACGTATGGTGGAACCTAAAAGATCCTGGGGAATTCCCATAGCCCGCAGTGTAGCGGAAGGCTGGGGCTTACGGGCTGAGCAGGCGCTTCCGGCAGAAACGTAAATTCCCTTGTCTTCAAGAGCATGAAGCAGAACCTCACTGCGGACGCCTCTTATAGATACGCTTACCACATGAGGCGCACCGGTTTCATCCGGATGACCATTTACCACTACATCATCCAGTTTTCTTACGCCATCTACAAAAGCCTTCTTAATCCTGTAAAGCTTTTCTGTTTCCTGATCCAGGCTTCCATAGATTATTTCAACTGCTTTTGCCATACCTGCTATCCCGGGAACATTTTCCGTACCGGAGCGGATGCCTCCCTGCTGGCCGCCGCCAAAAACAATAGGTTTGATTTTTACCTTTTCATCCACATATAAAAAGCCCACTCCTTTCGGTCCATGAATCTTATGACCACTGACCGATAAAAGGTCTATATTCATTTTTTTAGGATAAATTCTAAACTTTCCATATCCCTGTACTGCATCTACGTGAAACAGTATTTTGGGATTCATTCTTTTGATCAAAGCGCCTGCCTGAACAACAGGCTGTAAAGAGCCTACTTCATTATTGGTATGCATAATGGAAACTAATATGGTTTCCCCGGTAATGGCACGCTCTAAATCCTCCAACCGTATACATCCTTTTCCATCTACCGGCAGATAGGTTACGCGAAAACCTTCTTCCTCTAAATGTTTCATGGTCTGGAGAACTGCCGGGTGCTCTATCTGCGTGGTGATCAAATGTCTTCCGCTTCTGCAGTTTGCATAAGCGCAGCCTCTGATCGCCAAATTATCTGATTCTGTCCCTCCTGAAGTAAAAAATATCTCCTTTTCGTTAACTTTTAAATTTCTGGCAATTACATCCTTTGCATAACGGATATATTTCTCTGCCTGAACGCCCTTTCTATGGAGACTTGAGGGATTTCCATAGTCTTCACACATAATCTGGGTTATCAGGGCAGCTACCTGGTCAAAGCATCTGGTGGTTGCCGAATTGTCTAAATATACCTCCATAATATCACTGGCCTTTCTAAACAGAGTATTCCTCTTTATCTTACTAATACTATATGATTATTGCTCTAAATGGTACATTAATATGGACAGGACGCTCATGCCTGCAGTCTCTGTCCGCAGAATGCGCTTTCCAAGTGTAATGGGGATAATTCCTGCATTCACTGCTTTCTCAATTTCTTCTTCTGCAAATCCGCCCTCCGGTCCGATAAACACCGCAATATCCTCACCCGGCTTAAGCCCATTCATAATTTTTTTCGTTTTTTCCATTCCTTCCGCCAACTCATAGGGAATTACCTTCACCTGCACAGGGCTGCTGTAGCTGACTGCATCACTAAAGCTCATTACGTTCTGCACCTTTGGTATGATTCCCCGCCTGCTTTGCTTGGCTGCTGCCTCTGCAATCCCCTGCCATCTTAAAATTTTACTTTTGGCTTTCTTTTCATCCAGCTTTACCACTGACCGCTTTGCTGCAACCGGAATAATTTCATATACCCCCAGTTCCACTGCTTTTTGAATAATCAATTCCATTTTATCAGCTTTGGGAAGTCCCTGAAAAAGATAGACCTTAGAGGGTAGTTCCATCCCCTCTTCTTTAATAAACCGCAGCTCGCAGACTATCTCTTCCTCAGAAAATGTTTCTATCCCACAGCGGTATTCCTTCCCATCCAGACCATTGCTGACTGAAATTTCATCCCCCGGTTTCATACGAAGCACATTTTTTATATGATTAACATCTTTTCCTTTTATGACAATCCTTTTTCCCTGAATCTGACCGGGATCTACAAAAAACTGATACATAGCTTAAGTTTCATTGTCCTTCCTGGCAATCACGCCTGCCCACTCGCCCTGATGATTTACTTCCAGTACCGTAAGCCCTGCTTCTTTTATTGCCTTTACCACGATTTCCTCTTTATCATCAATAATACCGGAGGTAATATAAATACCGCCTTTCTTTAACTGGTGCAGAATCACCGGTGTTAAGGGCACAAGTACTTCCGCCAGAATGTTGGCCACAACAATATCATAACATTCATATCCAACCTTATCCTGCACATCCTTTTCCGTAATAATATTGCCGATCATCAGGGTAAAATCATTCTGGGAAATTCCATTTGCTTCCATGTTCTGCCTTACCGCATCCACAGCGCAAGGATCAAGATCGGTTCCCACTGCTTTCTCAGCTCCAAACATTAAAGCAAGAATAGCCAAAATGCCGCTTCCTGTTCCCACATCCAAAAGCACGGTCTGTGGCGTAATAAACTTTCGAAGGGCTCTGATGCAAAGCTGTGTGGTATCATGCATTCCGGTTCCAAAAGCAGTTCCCGGATCAATGTGAAGAACTGTTTTTCCCGGATCCTGGGGCTCCACTTCCTCCCAGGAAGGAATCACCAGGATATCATCTATGGTAAATTGATGAAAATACTGCTTCCAGTTATTGATCCAGTCAATATCCTCCGTCTCTTCAATCACCACTGTTCCTTCCCCGATTTCCATGAAATCTCTTAAGCCTTCCAGTTCTTCTTTTACCTTTTCACAAATCGCTTCTCCAGTGGTTTCTTCCCCATTTAAAATAAGTCCATGATATTTGCTGCCTTCCGGCAATTCCGATCCTTCTTTTTCTTCCACAAAAAAGCTTAAGTATGCAATCCCGTCATCCTCCGGAGCATCCGGCAGAATATCCACAAACATCTGCTCCTTTTCCCATGCGGTCAAAGGAACCTTATCTTCAATCTGTGCGCCTTCCAATCCAATATCATATAAGGTGCTGATAATAATGTCTTCCGCATCCGTTACTGTTTTTATTTTAAACTTCATCCATTTCATAAAAATAAATCCTTCCCGATAAATGATTGTAACCGTTTGGCCAGTCATTCATAAGTCACCAGAACATACACTTTTCCGGCACAATTAAGATTGACCTGATAATAGTTCCATATTATCATAGAAATGATTTTACTGCCATTATATTTTATATACAGGAAGGATTGTTATGAAATGATACAGGATATTTATCCCAGGACTTATCATAATGAATATCAGGATACAAAGCCTGCAGAAAATGATTTTATTTTGGTTTTCCATAAGAACACCATACTTGTGCGGTTTCAGAATGGAAAACTGCGTTACCCCACATTAAAAGAAACCGGTTCTTTTTCCTGCGAGTATTATTATTTATTTTCTATTGATCACTATAAATACTTTCTGGCAAAACCTGCCCAGAACCTTTCTATCTCAGCAGACGCCAAGCCAGCCATCGCTTTAAATGGCTATCACTATGAAAATGTAAGCATATTCCGTACTGCTTTTTCAAGGCATACTGCATTTGCCGGCATAACCGCCCACCATCTGTTTAACTGGTACCAGACCAATCAATTCTGCGGGCGCTGCGGACACAGCATGGTTCCCGACCATAAGGAACGCATGTTGTTTTGCCCTGACTGTCATAATATGGTTTATCCCAGAATTTCTCCTGCGGTTATCATAGGCATTATAAACGGAGATAAAATATTAATGAGCAAATATGCCGGACGCCCCTACACTAACTATGCATTAATTGCAGGCTTTACGGAAATTGGAGAATCCGCAGAGCAGACCGTTGCCAGAGAGGTAATGGAGGAAGTGGGACTTAAAGTAAAAAATATCCGTTATTATAAAAGCCAGCCCTGGGGATTTTCCGGAAGCCTTTTAATGGGATTTTTCTGCGACCTTGACGGTTCCGATGAAATCATTCTTGACAAAAATGAACTGGCAGAAGCCGGATGGTTTTCGCGGGAAGAAATTGCCCTTGAGGATGACCAGTTAAGCCTTACCCGTGAAATGATTATGGCCTTCAAATATTCTTCCCATTTTTTTATGCAAGAATAGCTTCTACCCTGTGAAGTTCTTCTTCTGAAAAATTTATATTTTCCAAAGCTTTTATATTTTCCAGAATCTGCTCCGGCCTGCTGGCTCCGATAAGCACCGAAGTTACCTTTCCATCCCTTAAAACCCATGCCAATGCCATCTGCGTAAGGGATTGTCCCCTCTCCACTGCAATTTCATTCAGCTTCCGCACCTTTTCAAGCTTGTTTTCATCCAGATTTTCCTTATGCAGATAAGGACTCTTTCCTGTGCCAATACGGGAGTTTTCCGGGATTCCGTTTAAATATTTCCCAGTGAGAACCCCCTGTGCCAAAGGGCTGAATGCAATACATCCTATCCCATTTTCATAAAGATAATCCTTTAATCCATCCTCTTCTATCCAGCGGTCCAGCATGGAATATCTTGGCTGATGGATAATGAAAGGTGTTCCCTGCCTTTTTAATATTTCATAAGCTTCTTTTGTCTGCTCTTTTTTATAATTGGATATGCCGACATACAAAGCTTTCCCCTGCCTTACAATCTGATCAAGAGCTCCCATTGTTTCCTCAAGAGGAGTATTGGGATCCGGCCTGTGATGATAGAAAATATCCACATAATCCAGCCCCAGCTTTTTCAGACTTTGATCAAGACTGGCTATCAAATACTTTTTCGAACCTCCGTCTCCATAAGGCCCTTTCCACATATCATATCCTGCCTTGCTGGAAATAACCATTTCATTCCTGTAGGGCATCAGATCTGACTTTAAAATTCTTCCCATATTTTCTTCAGCGCTTCCGTATACGGGGCCATAATTATTTGCCAGGTCAAAATGTGTAATTCCATTATCAAAGGCGGTAAATAAAATCCGTTTCATGTTTTCCATTTCATTTACCGAGCCAAAATTATGCCACATTCCCAAAGAAAGCGCGGGCAGCTTAAGTCCGCTTTTCCCGCAATGATTATAAATCATACTTTCATATCTGTTTTCATTTGCAATATACATTTTCAGTCCTCCAGTTTTTCTGTTTTTATACTTCCGGCTTCTTTCCGGCAGCAAATAACTGCCTGTCCTACTGTGCCCAGCCAAGCGCCTCTTCAAGGCTTTCCGCCCCCAATATGTTCAACATAAATTCTGTGTACTCCTGGGCCTTGTCCGTATCAATATAACGAAAAACTTCTTTCAGGTACTTGTCCGAATGGTCGTACTCATAAAGGCCAAAAGATAACCCGCTCACTACTTCTTCCGGCGCATCTGTCTGTCTGTTTAAGATAAAAGCATCTATATACGGATTGGCATCTACAATATAATAGCAATAAGCAAATGCTGCTGCCTGCAGCTTTTCTCCTGATTTGGAGGAAAATCCAAGCTCAGTAATGGTAATGCTTCTGACTTCTCCTTTTGTATCCAGATATTCCTCCTGCTTTAAAAAGTCCGTCAAAACATTTAAATTCATAACCGTAAGTATTTCTGCTTCCGATGTCTTATCATTTTCTGCAGACCAGTAATTTACACGGGTAAGGGGCTCCGGATAGGGATGTATTGCAATGCCCCAGTCGTAATTTCCATGCACTAACGCTGCGTCATTAAATGCTTCTACTACATCCTTTGCATTAAAATAATCCTTATTGCTTCCGCCATTGCTGTTCCAGTCATGATCCACGCTGAAATATACCCCTGCATTTGCATAATTGCTTCTTGCTGCCTGGTAAAAAATACGGAATGCCTTTTCAAACTCTTTTGAATAGTATATCGGATCTGTGGTGTCCATATAATTCCACACCTTGCACTGATTAATCTCATTGGCAAATACCCAGTTATGTACCATACCATGCTCTCCGGTAGAATAACGCCGGGTTAAAAAGCTTGCCACTGCTTCAAGCTCTTTCACACCCTCTTCTTCCTCCGTATTAAACATGTAATAATATACCCCTTTTTTCTGCTCTCTTGCTCTGGGGTGTATCATCTCAAGGCAGTTGTCATTCCAGTCGTTTAGTACAACTGCTGTAGAACACATGCCAATGCTTGTCAAATAAGAAAACAGCCCGTCATAATCACTTACCACTTTTCCGTTAAACTTATAGTCTTTTCCATCATAGGTATAAATAATTGTAGGATATGCCTGATCGGTAGTTTCACCCATAATAATAGAAAGAGGTATATTATAGATACTGTGTTTTACCTCCAGGTCTGTCAGTTTTTCCGTTCCCAGCATGGTAGGATCAAGCAGGATTCCTTTTTTTGATCCTGTCTCCGGATATGGTTCCTGATTTTCGGCCAGAACTTCCGGATTTGCAAGATAAATTCCTTTTCCAATAGGAACATACTTCTCATCTATCAAAAGTGCAGGAATAAATTGTTTAAATAAATACCCTTCTTTATAGGAAAACGCAACTTCACTGACTCTTTTTTTAATCCATGCTGCAACAGGCTTCCCTGACAGGTTTTGGGTATCCTCATAACACTCAACTGCAAACAAATATAAATAAGTGTCGTCGCTTTCCGGAATCTGCGGCATCTCTAAAAAATATTTCATCTGTTCCGGCATTTGCTCATTTAGTAAAGCTTTTCCTGAAGCATAATCTGCCAAATCCTGAACTTCTATCTTCACCTCACCCCGGGCAAGGTCATCAAAATTCATTTCATTTTCATCCAGTTCTACCTGACTGCCAAGGGTTTCTCTGCTGTCAGATGTTTTCTTTCCACAACCCCATAAAAGTACCGCCGGCAAAAAAATCATTATTAATAATAAAACTTTTTTATACACCTCTCATCCCCCTGCGCTTACATATTTCACTGTAACAGATACCTGCGGCCGCCTGAGGATCTCATCAGATACAGATATTTTTCCCTGTTTCATCTGTGTGTATATTTCATAACATTTTTCCATTGTAACATTTTTAAATCTCCATTCCGTTTCCAAAATTGGAATTCCCGTACAATTGTCCTGTGCACCATACCTGATACTCTTACCGGCAAATTCTTCCGACCATTTCCTGCCTGCCGCATAATAATTATCAAGTGAGATAACTACCGCATTTGCAATATCTTTTACCGCGCTGGTAAGAAAACGATCTGAAATCCTGCATTGATCCACGTCAGCGCCAATCAGTAAGCCCTCTTTTTCTTCTGCTGCTTCCAACACTGATTCATAAAGGGAACCCCCACACGCAAAAATAAGCTGTGTGCCCTCCTCATACCACTTTAAAGCTTTTTCATATATCTTTCCAGATGGCTGATAAGTTCCTGCATACCAATAGCTTACCGTTACGTCTTCAAGCTCCAGTTCCTTAGACGCATCATCAATTCCCTGCAAATAGCCATGACCATAGCGAATTACGGCCGGATCCTTTTTCCCGCCGATAAATCCCAGATTCCGATAGCCTTCCAGAACTGCCATATAGCCTGCCAGATAACCGGACTCCTCTTCCTGAAAGGAAACACAATGTACATTATCGTTTAAATCAACCGGATTCCCTTCGTCATCAACAGGCTCTCCATCTATCAGCAAAAAGGAAATCTCCGGATAACTGTCCTGTAATTTTCCAACTGCTTCTCGAAAATCATATCCTGCACAGACAATTATCTTTGCCTGTTTGTTAATCGCATGTTCAACAATTTGAAGATGTCCCTCAAAATTATCTTCTTCTATGTTATAACAGGAAAAAGAAACTCCTGCTGCCAGTCCGTACATCTGAACTCCTTCATATATGACCTCATTGTACCCTCCATCCATAACGGTGCCGTCTGACACAAATGCGATTTCTCCGCCTTCTTCCTGATAATCTTCATAATGATCCCTAAGCAGCTCTTCCATAGGATCCACCTTTGCTGCATCCTGCTGCATCTGCTGTATATCCGTATCTTCATTTTCTCTTGAAATAACTTCCTGCCGGTCAGACACAGCACACCCTGTAATTGCCCCTGCAAGAACAAAACCAGCTATGCTGTATATTATTTTTTTCTTCATGCTTTTTACCTCTTTTCCAAGTATAGCATCTCTAAACACTATTTGCAAAAAAGATTAGTGATTTTTCTCGTCAAAAGACGCCTTAATACGCAAAAAGAACTGCTTTATCAAAACAGTTCTTTTCACACGCGCCATATCTCCAATATCATTTTATCTAGGTATAAATAATCTCTGCAATATCTTCAAATTCTTCCTGCTTTTTATCTGTCAATATGATTCCCGATGTAAGAGAGGTAAATGTTACCGCACTGACCACATTAAATTTACTGTTGTCGCATAAAACATATGCCTCCATGCATTGCTCCACCGCAGTTCTTTTTACCAGCGCTTCATTAGCATCCGGCGTTGTAAATCCTGCTGTCCTGCTGACGCCATTTGTTCCAAAAAATCCTTTGGTAAAATGATAGTCCTTAAGTGTAAGCACAGCCATAGTCCCCACCACCGCTTCCGTTGAATTTTTCAGCGTTCCGCCTGTCAACAGTACCTGGGCGCCTTTTGCCGCAAGCTTTTGGGCATGGGCAACTCCATTAGTCACAAATGTGGCATTGGTTTCCTCTATATAATCCAGCATGTAACCGGTTGTAGTTCCTGCATCCAGATAAATAAAATCCTGTGGCTGAATCAGAGAGGCAGCATATTTGGCTATCTTCTTTTTTTCTTCCCTGTTTACTTCAGACTTCTGCGTTACCGTAGGCTCCGCCATTTGATAGGTATGATCCGGAAGCACTGCGCCTCCAAACACTTTTACCAGCCTGCCCGCCTTATCCAGCATTACAATATCTCTTCTTGCAGTGGATTCTGAAATATCCAGAAGATTTGTCAGCTCTGTCACTGTCACGCTGCGTTTTTCCTTAAGGATATCCAAAATCATTTTGTGTCTTTGTTCTGATAACATGCTTTCCTCCGTTTATCTCTTTACCGGAAATGTAATTTCATTATAATTTCTCCTGTACAAACCTGCTGACTGCCTCGTAAGCTGCTTCTTCATCTGTACCGTCAAAAGTAAATACAACTTCATTTCCCTGCTTTACGCCAAGTCCCATTAAACCAAAAATTTTCTTACAGTCACCGGATTTTCCGTCTTTTGTAATAGTGATGCTGCATGTAAATTCCTTGGCAGCTTTTACTAATTCTCCTGCCGGACGTGCATGGATACCTTCTGCGTCTGTAATAACATACTTGAATTCTTTCATGATGATTCTCCTTTTCCTATTATTTTATAATTTTATTTTTATCTATTCAACATTTTTCTTTAAAACACCAAGCAACAGAGTTGATATTAAAGTTCCCACTACCAGCGCCGCCACGTACATAAGCGGATTTCCTACTACAGGGAATACGAAAATTCCTCCATGAGGCGCCATCAAAGTACAATTAAACAACATGGATAATGCACCCGCTGCTCCGGAACCAATGATACATGCCGGAAGCACATGAAGGGGATCGGATGCTGCAAAAGGAATTGCTCCTTCTGTTATAAATGCAAGCCCCATAATAAAGTTTGTAGGACCGGATTCTCTTTCTTCCTTTGTAAATTTCTTTTTAAACAAAAGCGTTGCAAGGGCAATGGCACAGGGAGGCGTCATGCCGCCAATCATAACTGCTGCCATAATATCATAATTTCCTGCTGCAATTGCCGCTGTTCCAAAAACATATGCCGCTTTATTAAAGGGGCCTCCCATATCAATTGCCATCATACCGCCTAAGATCAGTCCCAATATTACCTTACTGGTTCCGCCCATACTGGTTAACCCATTATTTAAAGCAGTATTAATTCCACCCATTAAAGGCTCTACAATAAATGACATAAGCAGTCCCATAAGCAAAATGCCAACAAGAGGATAAATCAGTACCGGAGCAATTTTTTCCAAGAAATCCGGCAGCTTATCACATGCCTTACGGAGCAGAATAATAATATATCCCGCTGCAAAACCAGCCACTAAAGCTCCCAAAAATCCGGATTTTCCGCCTGATGCAATCATGCCTCCCACAAACCCAAGAGCAAGTGCAGGTCTGTCGCCAATTGCCATTGCAATGAATCCTGCCAGCACCGGAAGCATAAAACCAAACGCAACACCGCCTAAATTTTTAAACCAGGCCGAAACAGGTGTAATTGTACCAAAATTACCTCTCTCCGCCACATCAAGCGCATTCATATCTACGCAAAGTCCATCAATCAGAAAAGCAATTGCAATCAGAATACCACCGCCTACCACGAAAGGAAGCATATGAGATACTCCATTCATAAGCTGGGTGTAAATCTGATGTCCAACACCGCCGCCTGTTTTTGATGAAGACGCTGCTGCCTTTGCTCCTGCAGATGCATGATATACCGGCGCATCACCTTTCATGGCACGGTCAAGAAGTTCTCCCGCCTTGCTGATTCCATCGGACACCTGGCACTCAATAACCTTCTTGCCATCAAACCGGTCCATAGGCACCTGTGCATCTGCTGCCACAATAATACAGTCTGCTTCTTCAATTTCCTTTGCAGTAAGTACATTTTTTGCCCCGCCGGAGCCTCTGGTTTCTATTTTTACAAAGCAGTTTCTTTCTTTTGCTGCTTTTTCAATTCCTTCTGCAGCCATATAAGTATGGGCAATCCCTGTAGGACAGGAAGTAACTGCAAGAATTTTCACCTGTCCGGCATCTGCAACTCCTGTATCCGAAAGACGCTCATCAATGCTTTCCTTTTCATCATCCGCCTTATCAATAATGGAAAGAAACTCTTCCACTGATTTGGCATTCCGAAGGTTCTCTGAAAATTCTTCATCCATCATTAAAACTGATAACTTACTAAGCACATCAAGATGAACATTATCCTTTGTATTAGGCGCTGCAATCAGAAAGATCAGGGTAACAGGCTCACCATCCAAAGAATCAAAATCAACGCCATCCTTTACCACCATTGCTGCAAGCCCGGGCTTTGTTACCGCGTCACATTTTCCATGAGGAATTGCAATTCCCTCCCCAATACCGGTAGTGCTTTCTTCTTCTCTTGCGTATACCTGTCTGCGATATGCTTCCCGATCATTGATTTTACCGCTTTTGACCATAAGTTCCACCACCTGATCCAATGCTTCCGTTTTGCTTTCAGGCGCCCCATCAAGTAAAATACTCCGCTTATCCAGCAATTCTGTTATTCTCATTTCAATACCTCCTCTTATTGATTGATAACTTGTTTATATACTGTTTCTATTTCTTTTCCGGTAGCCAGCATTTCAGAAAATGCGCTTGCGCTTCCTGCCGCCACGCCCATATAAAAGGCATGTTTATAATCTCTTTTTTCCATCCATCCGGCAAGAAAACCTGCCACCATAGAATCTCCGGCTCCTACGCCATTTATCAGTTTTCCCTTCGGTGCCGGAATATCCTGAACGGTTCCATCTGCTGCCGCAAGCACTGCTCCTTCCCCCGCCATAGAAACCAGAACATTGGCTGCGCCCATTTCCTGCATCTTTTTCGCATAAGGAATAACTTCTTTTCTTGTTTTAAGTTCCGTACAGAAAATCTCGCCCAGCTCATGGTTGTTTGGCTTTACTAAAAAAGGATGATATTCCAGAACATTTACCAGCAGATCTTTTGTGGCATCCACTACAATCATTACTCCCCGTCCGTTTAGCCTTTCCATGATTTTTTTATAAATATCATCCGGCATGGAGCTGGGAATACTTCCTGCAAGCACCAGCACATCTTCGTTTTTCAGCACATCCAGTTTTGTCATTAATCTCTCTACGTTTTCCTCACTGATTTCGGGCCCGCATCCATTGATTTCCGTTCCGTCAATTGATTTCAGCTTTAAATTGATTCTTGAAATTCCATTTTCAACAGGGATCAAATCGGATTTCACACCCATTTCCTCTATTCTGCGCACGATCTCTTCCCCTGTAAATCCCGCCACAAATCCCAGTGCTGTATTTTCAATTCCCAGATTACCCAAAACCATTGAAACATTCAGTCCCTTTCCTCCGGGAAGCATCAGCTCCGAACTGGTGCGGTTGGTCATACCCAGTCTAAAGTCTTCCACCGAAACAATATAGTCCAATGAGGGATTAAAAGTAACCGTATAAACCATCTCAATCCTCCTTGTTTTCCGAAGGAAAATGCGACTGCTTTTGCAGGAGCAGAGGATTTTCCTCCGTTTGTTTTAGTTTGTAATTGTATTATAACGTCAAACTCATTCAAAATCAATCATACTAATTCACAAACATTTACTACTCATTTTATGTGTTTTGCACAAATTTAAATGTATTTGAGTGATTATGACTGAATTTTTATAATAAATAACCCCACTAAAGTTAGTGGGGCATTTCTTGGGATTATTTACATGAAAAAACGTGCAACTTTTTAATACATAAT
>VSNT01000052.1 GCA_009774465.1 Lachnospiraceae bacterium | reverse complement strand
AGTGCAGGCAGTGGGAGGAAGAAGCCATGTAATTGAGCTGCCTTCTTACACCCTTATTGACGACTGCTATAATGCCAATCCTGTTTCCATGAAGGCGGCAATCGATTTGCTTGCTATGGCTCTTGGAAGAAAAGTGGCAATTTTGGGAGACATGTTTGAGTTAGGGGAGAGAGAGAAGGAAATGCATGGGGAGGTAGGAAGCTATGCTGCTGGAAAAGATATTGATATACTGGTGTGTGTAGGCAGGCTTTCCAGATGTATGTATGAATGCGCTTTAAAAGGAAAAAAGAAAAAAGCATATTATTTCGAAACCAGAGAAGAACTGCTGGAAAATTTAAAAAGAATTTTACAGCGGGGAGATAATATTCTTGTGAAAGCCTCACATGGAATGAAGTTTGACAAGATAGTTGAATTTTTGGAAGCGCATGATGGTAATAAATAAATTGTCTGAATATAGGACGGTTATCTAAGAAAGGAAGCAGGTCATTGCCCTGCTTCCTCTTTGATTTTAAAGTAAGTTTCCATGATAATATTTTTGGTGTATGCGCCGATTTTTTTCTGATCTTCTTTTGCCAGCTCTTTTACATATATGGGTTTTCCGTATTCTAAAATCACCTGTGTTTTTTTAATTTTTGGAAGGTGGTCTTCAAAAATATCAGCAGAATTGTAAATCGTCATAGGGATAATAGGACATCCCGTCTTAGAGGCAATTTTAAAGCTTCCCTCATGAAATTCCATAAAGGTGTGGTTTTCTTTATTTCTGGTTCCTTCTGGAAAAATGCAGATGGATATGCCTGATTTTACTTTTTCGATTGCAGTTAAAATAATTTTAAGTCCCTGTTTTACATCATTCCGGTCTAAAAACAGGCAGTGCAGATTTTTCATCCAGTTGACTAAAAGCGGCCACTTAAGCATCTCCCGTTTGGCAATGTAGCCGGTAGGCCTGGGAACCCGCACGTAGGTAATTAAAATATCAAAATAGCTTCTGTGGTTTCCAATGTAAAGTACAGGCTCATCTTTTGGAACGTTTTCTTCTCCTCGTACAATGACGGTGGTACCCGCAAAAAAGAGACATACTCTGAACGCCCAATTTACAATGGCGAGAGAACTTTTGTTTTTCACATCCATATTGAATTTTCCAATGATCCATTCGGCAATCAAAAGTGGAATGCTGAAAACCAGAAATAAAATAACAAAAGTGGCTACCAAAATTATTCGAATCATTTGTTTTCTCTCCGGATTTTAGTAAATAATAACTTTTATAAGTATAGCTTAAGGAATTTGTTTTGGCAAGAAAGAAGGAGATATTTATGGCAAATGTGTATGGTTATGTGAGAGTCAGCAGCCGGGAGCAGAATGAGGACAGGCAGATGAGGGCCTTGCAGGAATTATCCATTCCGGAAAAAAATATATTTCTGGATAAACAGTCGGGAAAGGATTTTGAAAGACCTGCCTATAAGCGTATGGTGCGGCGCATCAGAAAGGACGATCTGCTTTATATTAAAAGTATTGACCGGCTGGGGCGGAACTACGAAGAAATACAAAATCAGTGGCGGATATTGACAAAAGATAAGGGAATCGATATTTGTGTGATTGATATGCCCCTTTTGGACACCAGAAGAGGAAAAGATCTGGTGGGAACATTTTTAAGCGATATTGTGCTGCAGGTATTGTCTTTTGTAGCGGAAAATGAACGGACAAACATAAGGCAGCGTCAGGCGGAAGGAATTGCAGCAGCAAAGAAAAGAGGCGTTAAATTTGGACGTCCGCCCCTTCCTTATCCTGATAATTTCAAAGAAATCTGTAAAGACTGGAAAAAGAAAAAAATAACCCTCCGTCAGGCAGCGGAAGCCTGTCAGATGCCAGTAGGCACCTTTTACGGGAAAGCAAGAAAACTTGGAAGCTTCGTTTAAGAAAAATTTGTAAAGGTGTACTTTTACAAACTGTACATATTTTCCCCAACTGGTTGCATTTTACTACAAAAAATGCCTTTTGCCAACTGCTTCCTGTTCCTTTCGAGCAAAAATATCTTCCTTTGTAAAAGTACAATTTTACGTAAAAGCTATAGAAAAAGCCAGCAGGTTTCGTGTGAGAAAGGCAGGGGAATGCAAATGAGGAAAATAGGGAAAGCGGCGTATATTTTTGCTGTGCTAGGGGTAATCTTTACCGGGTGCGCCGGATACGGAAGCGGTAAAGGCGCTTTAGGGAGCAGAATGGGTATTTTGCCGGAAAAGGAATATGAAAAATCATATTGGCCCAAAAGCGAAATGGCATCCCTGATTCCAGAGCCTGAATTTGACCTGGGCAGAGTGGAATGGGAGTCAGACTATGGGTTTGCAGTGTCAGTTGCGGAAATACCTGAACAGGACTTTAACAAATATGTAAGGGCATGTTATCAGAAGGGATTTAATGTGAATTATCAAAAAGGCATCGCATTTTTTTGCGCGGATAATAAGGAAGGCTACCATCTTATTTTAAAAGGGGGAGAAAATAATATAATGTATGTAAGGCTGGATGGACCGGAACACTATGGAAATGGCTGGGATATAAGGAAAATTCATAACTAGACTTCCCCTGGAAACTCTGATAAAATAACAAAAGAAATATGTCATATTATTGGAAGAAAGAAGGAGCATCCTAATGGATAAAATAGCAGTTTTAATTCCCTGTTATAACGAGGAAAAAACAATTGCCAAGGTGATTAAAGATACGAAGGCAGCCCTGCCGGAGGCGGTTATTTATGTATATGACAATAATTCCACAGACCGTACAGCACAGATCGCAGTGTCAGAGGGGGCAGTTGTACGTAAGGAATATATGCAGGGAAAGGGCAATGTGATCAGGCGGATGTTCCGTGAGATAGAAGCCCGGTGCTATGTTATGGTGGATGGAGATGACACGTATCCTATGGAATTTGCACCTGAAATGGTGGACAAGGTATTGAATCATAATGCGGACATGGTGGTAGGCGACCGCCTTTCTTCCACATATTTTGAGGAAAACAAGAGACCTTTTCACAATATGGGCAATTCTCTGGTGAGAGCCAGTATTAATCATTTATTTGGATGTAAAGTGAAAGACATTATGACCGGATTTCGGGCTTTCAGTTATGGATTTGTAAAAACATTTCCCGTACTTTCCAAAGGATTTGAGATTGAAACAGAAATGACCATTCATGCGGTCTATAATCATATGCAGATTGACAATGTGATTGTGGAATACAGGGACAGGCCGGAGGGAAGCGTATCCAAGCTGAACACTTATTCTGACGGGTTTAAGGTGCTGGGAACTATTTTCAGGCTTTACCGTGATTATAAACCCTTTGGCTTTTTCAGCATTTTAGCCCTTTTGCTTGCAGTAATTGCCATACTTTTCTTTATACCGGTTCTGATAGAATTTGTACAGACGGGACTGGTATTAAAATTCCCCACACTGATTGTCTGCGGTTTTGTCATGATGGCGGCGATTCAGTCTTTTTTTGCCGGTCTGATTTTATCCAACATGGCAATGAAGAACCGAAGGGATTTTGAGTACCGGTTTACGCTGGTCTGTGAAAAGGAAAACCGTTTAAGCAGGGAAAACAAGGGGGAGAAAGGTTGAAAGGATTGAAAAAACTGGTTTCAAACTGGTATCTTGTAATTATTATCGGTTTTCTTATATTTGCCGGAGGCGTGTTTTTTATCTGCGGAGAAAACAGTATTATAGCAATTCATGATAACCTTGATCTGTTTACGCCGCAGTTTCAGATGATGAAAAATACCAATACCTTCTGGACGCATGGAGTGGACGTTCCATTTTTAGGCGGGATCAGCAGAGATGTGCTTCCGTCGGAATTTTCTTTATATACAATGCTGTACATGATTCTGCCGGATTACCCGGCTTATGTTACGGGATATCTGCTTAAAATAATCATTGGATTGTTTTCCAGTATTCTTTTGGCAAAAGATATGTACGGAGAAAAATATAAGGTTTATAAGCCGCTTGTTTATCTTATGGGATTTGCCTATGGAATCTTAAATGTTTTTCCGGCCTTTGGAGTTCCTTTTGCTTCCATACCTCTTGTGATTTACCTTCTCCGCAAAATATATAAAGCGCCTTCTTTTAAATGGTATGGGGCATTGTTTTTTTATCCCTTCTTATCCTATTTTTCCTATTTCGGATTGTTTATACTGGCTTATATGGCAGTTTCCTTAATCTGGCTCTGGATTAAGGACAGACGGTTTCCCGGCAGGATGCTTCTTGCCATCTGTGTGCTGTCGGCAGGATGCATTGCCTGTGAATACAGGCTGTTTGGAACCATGCTGTTAAGTGATGAAGTAACAATCCGCTCTACCATGCAGGAAGGGAGCTTTACGGCAGGAGAAATTATAAAGACCATAGAAGACGTATTCGTAAATGGAATGTTTCATGCAGAGAGTATGCATAAATATCTGATTATGCCGGTATGCATGATTTATTTTGTTTTTTTGAATCTTACTTATTTAAAAAAGAAAGAAATCAAAGGAATTTTCCATGATTTATATAATCTTTTGATGCTGGTGCTTATTTTTAACAGCGCAGTTTACGGGATTTATTATTGGGAAGGATTTAGAAAAATAATAGAAACCATTTGTCCGCCTCTTACCGGCTGGCAGTTTAACAGGACTATATTTTTCAGCCCCTTTATCTGGTACGCCGCCTTTTTTCTGGTATTAAAGCGGTTCTATGACAGCCGGAAAAAATCCATGAAAATCTTTGCAGACGTTCTTGCCCTATTTGCTATCCTGATTATTATACTTTCCGGAACGCGCTATAATGACCTTTATCATACCTGCTATAGTCAGGCATACCATTTACTGAAAGGGAAAACTACGGATCAGTTAAGCTATGAGGAGTTTTATTCGGCGGAATTGTTTGAAAAAGCGAAGCAGGACTTGGGCTATAAAGGCGAATGGTCTGCGGCCTATGGATTTTATCCTGCCACATTGGAATATAATGGTATTTCCACTTTAGACGGTTATCTTGGATTTTATTCTCAGGAATATAAAGAGGCTTTCCGTAAAATAATTGCACCGGCTCTTGAGCGGGTTGAGGAGAGCAGAATTTATTTTGACGATTGGGGGGCCAGAGCCTACCTGTATTCTGGAACAGATCTTTCAATTGTAAATGGATTCCGCACTTATCAGGTGCAGGAACAGGATATTTATATTGACGTGGATGCCTTTAAAGCTCTTGGAGGTGAGTTTATTTTTTCCAGAGTAAAACTGACCAATGCGCCGGAGGCAGGATTTTCTCCTGCAGGAACCTATACCCATGAATCATCACCCTATACCCTGTACGTATATCAGGTGCAGTGAGGGAGAGAAAATAAAAAACAATGAGTAATGTGCCTGCCGGCGCATGGTTTTTAGTCAAACGGATGCAAAGCATCCGCCTGACTCATTGCTCGCAGGAATAAATCAGTCGATTTCTTCACCAGCTTTATATCTGGCAACTACACTTTGAATTCGTTCGTTAGGATCTAAGAGATCACTGATAGAGGCATCATGGTTCAGGGTGTCTATCAGATATGCAATGTATTTACTTAAATCGCAGTTAACGTACCATTCCCGTTTTAGCAGATCAGGAGTCTGATAAATTAAGTTGGTGGTAAGAACCTTGTCTATCATTTTATTTTCATATGCCTTGTCAAACCGTTCAAGTCCATTGGTAAACAGTCCAAAGGTTGCGCAGATGAAAATCTTGCGGGCCTTTCTTTCTTTTAAAGCAGTGGCAACTTCAAGAACGCTTTCGCCGGAAGAAATCATATCGTCGATGATGACCATATCTTTTCCTTCTACGGAAGAGCCTAAAAACTCATGCGCAACAATAGGATTGCGTCCATTTACAATGCGGGTATAGTCTCTTCTCTTGTAGAACATACCCATATCAAGTCCAAGTACATTGGCCATGTAAATGGCACGTGACATGCCTCCTTCATCCGGGCTGATTACCATCATATGTCCGGAATCAATCTGAAGGTCGGGAACACTTTTTAACAGCCCTTTGATAAATTGATAGGTGGGCTGGACTGTCTCAAATCCATGTAAGGGAATTGCATTCTGCACTCTGGGATCATGGGCGTCAAAGGTGATAATATTGTCAACACCCATATGGACCATTTCCTGTAATGCAAGTGCACAGTCAAGGGATTCTCTTGTAGTTCTTTTATGCTGTCTGCTTTCATAAAGGAAGGGCATGATAACAGTAATCCGCCTTGCTTTTCCGCCTACAGCGGCGATAATTCTTTTTAAATCCTGATAATGATCGTCAGGGGACATATGGTTTTCATGTCCGCACAGGGAGTAGGTCAGGCTGTAATTGGCAACATCTACCAAAAGATATAAATCGGTTCCGCGGACAGACTCAAGAATGATTCCCTTGGCTTCACCGGAGCCGAAGCGTGGAACTTTTGCCTGCAGAATATAGGAATCTCTTTGATAGCCGGCAAAGGCAAGGCTTTCTTTATGCTCGCTTTCGCGGACAGTACGCCATTTTACCAGATAATCATCTACCATTTTGCCAAGAGCTTTACATCCCTCTAAGGGAATGATTCCGAGAGTGCCGACAGGAATTGTTTCCAAATTTCTTTTTTCTTCTCGTTTTGACATGAAGTGCCTCACTTTCTGTTTTGCAGTCTTTTTTTAATCATCCGGATATCAGGTCCGGTAAATTTACAGATGCTGTATTGATTAGATATTCTGGAAAATATCCGGTCCGAATATAAATTGCGAAAATCTTCCAAAGACAGATTAGTAGAAATTATAGTAGATTTCCGATTGAGATGCCTCTCGTTTAACAGAGAAAAAAGTATGGCGGGATTTACATTCCTGGAATACTCTGTTCCAAGGTCGTCAATGATAAGAAGATCACAGCCATACAAATCTGCATGTGAATCGGAAAAAACGGATTTACTTTTATAGTCGTATATGTTAACGGATAAAGTTTCAAAAAGCTTAACGGAACTGGAATATATTACAGAATATCCTTTTTCTATCAGTTCTTTTGCAATGCATCCGGATAGAAAAGATTTTCCCGTACCCACTGTACCATAAAAAAATAAATTGTGGTAGTCCGAATCAAAAGTTTTTATAAAGTTTCTGCATGCGCTTACCGTATTCTGAAAGCGTTCAAGATCCTCGCCTTCATAATACTGATAGGAAAGTACATCAAAATTTTCTCTCTTTAACAGTTCCTGTATACCGGACTGCTCATATAGGATATCAATTACTTTCTGCTTAAAGCAATGACACTTTGCTCCGTTTATGTAGCCGGTGTCCTTACAGTCAGGACAATCATAGGCTGGTTCTAAATAATCCGCAGGGTAACCTGCGCCTGTAAGAAGCTGGTTTTTCATGGAAATAAGATTTTGTATTTCCGAGTGGAGATCTGTCAGGGCATGTTCGTCTCCCTCTAAAAGCTTTTTCCCCTGCATAACGGAAATTGCGGAAACAGATTCGCAAAGAGTGCGGTAACCGTCTACCTTTGCATAAACCTCGGCAGTCCGTTCTTCCAGAAGATGCCGGTTCCGCGTCTGTTTATCTTCATATTCCCGTATGATTGCATCATATTGCGTATTATTTAATGCCACAATAACTTCTCCTTAAAGGGTATTAATTACTTAAAATTTCTTTTTCCAATGCATCAAAATCATAATCCGTATGCATAAACTGATTAAACTGGCTGTATTGAGAGGAAGCTCTGCCGGAAGGCCTTGCCGGGGCAGTTCTGCTTCTGGCGTACGCTTCATCCAGAGCCTTAATATCAGATTGATTATGTACCTGGTTTTTATGCCAGCTTGTCAAAATGCTGTCGGCATATTCAAAGCGATGCTTATCTGTGGCCATTACGGTACGGTTGCAGGCTTCCATAATAATATCGGAAGTAAAGCCATATTCCTTGATCCACCTGCTCACAAAACCGGCTTCCGCTTTGGTGGGGGTTCCGGATTTGCCAAGGGCCTTCATGACAGAATAGACAGTTTTATCATACTTTACCACATATTTGGCGGCCTGTTTTGGGGTGGTGATTCCTTCCTGCGCCCAACTGATTGCAACCTTTTCAATGTAGCGGAAATCTTTCTTGCCCTTGTCCACACAATATTGAATCAAGTAGTCTATTAAGTCCTCAGAAAATCCAAGCCGGTCCGTAAAGAAAAGGATTGTTTTGATTTCGGAAGGACTTAAAGGTTTTCCCAGATACTGTTCTGCCACAAAAAGAATTTGTGCGGTTTCTTCATTATTCTTAAATTCCTTCAACTGATCAAGACTGTAACAGGGTTTGGAAAAGTCAGAATTCTCATTTATTATCTCCGGTTTGGAGGGCAGCTTAACTACCGGAGCAAGGCAGGAAGTTTCCTTCGTTCCCTTGTCCGTTTTTTTGGAAAAATCGAGAAGCTGAATCCCGGATAAATTTTTAGAGTCATCATACTCTAAAGTAAGAAGCCGGTTCTTTTCCCAATATTTAAGAGCCCTTATTACATCTTTTTCCGTATGATTAAACTGGTCGGCAATATCCGAAACGCTGGTAGATAAACCGGCGCTCATCATGCGGAGCAGATATAAATATATTTTTAGCTGTGCGTCGTTGGCGTCTTTCATATATTCATCAATAAATATATTTGATACAACGGTAACATCAGCACAGTTTTCCTGATAAATTTTAAAGTGAGCCATGAAGCAGACACCTGACCTTTTTTACACGAATGAAAGCATCTTGAATTATAGCACAAGGATTTGAAAATGGAAATAGGAAAAATTCCAAAAGTCCAGTATTTTCAAGGCTTTGCCAATAATGTGGATAGTGTGGACAATGTGGATATTTCATGGAGACCAGTGGAAAATCAAGTCATTTCCTGCAAAAAATATCCACATATTTTAAGTATATTTTTTTACTAAAATATGTGGATAATGTGGAAAATTAATTCCTTAAGAGGTTTTCTCCAATATTTACAACATCCCCGGCCCCCATAGTTATCAACAAATCACCGGGTGATAAATTTTTTAAAAGAAAATTTTCTATTTCTGCAAAAGAAGGAAAATAACTGCATTTTTTCCCCAGAGCTTCTATTTCTTTTTGAAGCGTCGCGGAACTGATTCCAAGATCATCCGTTTCTCTGGCAGGGTAAATGTCCGCCAGTACAATATGGTCGGCTAAAGACAAAGCTTTGGCAAAGTCTTTCATAAAAGCCTTGGTGCGGGAGTAGGTATGAGGCTGGAATACGCACCAGAGGTCTTTATGGGGATAATTAACCGCCGTATTTAAAGTTGCAGTAATTTCTGTGGGATGATGTGCATAATCATCTATTATAACAGCACCGTTTAAAGTGCCTTTGTATTCAAAACGCCGCTGTGTACCGTGAAAATGAAGCAAAGCGGATGATAAAGCAGAAAAATCAATGGATAACAGATCAGATAAAGCAATTGCAGAGAGGGCATTATATATATTATGTTCTCCCGCAATCCCAAGGGAAATACGTCTTTTTTCTCCGCTTTTTTCTGCTATGGTAAAGCTGGCACAGCCTGTTTCGTTATAAGTAATCTGCTCTGGCCAGTAATCAAAAGAGTCACTGCTTCCATAAGTAATGACCTTACAGGAAAGCCCTGAGAGAATAGTTTGTATTTCAGGAATTTCTCCATTGATAATTAAGGTGCCATCAGGAGGAAGAAGAGCGGCAAACTTGTGAAAAGAATCACGGATAGCATGAATATCCTTGAAAAAGTCCAGATGGTCTTCTTCTATATTAAGTATAATTCCTATTTTAGGAAAAAAGCTTAAAAAACTGTTGGTGTATTCACAAGCTTCCGTTACAAATAAATCCCCATGTCCTACCCGGATGTTTCCGCCTATGGATTTTAAGATGCCCCCGATAGAAAGGGTTGGATCGGTTTGGGCAGCCAGAAGAATTTCCGATATCATGGAAGTAGTGGTGGTCTTGCCATGTGTACCGCTGACTGCAACAGGGAGTTTGTAATTTTTCATCATCTGCCCTAAAAGCTGTGCCCGGCTAAGAGAAGGAATCTGCATTTCCCGGGTGGCGATAAACTCAGGATTGTCAGGATGAATTGCGCTGGTATATACCATCAGATCAATATTGCTTTTTATGTTTTCGTATTTTTGACCATAATAAATGGTACAGCCCTTCTCTTCAAGAAGTCTGGTTAATGGTGAAGCCTTTACATCGGAACCGGAAACAGTAAATCCTTTTTCGAGAAGAACTTCGGCAAGGCCGCTCATACTGATGCCGCCTATTCCCATAAAATATATGTGAATGGGATGTTTAAAATCTAACTGATACATGAAAAACCTCCGCTTTTTATAAATGTATGGAGCCAAATTGACGCACCACATTTAATAGTTTTAACATAATTATATATAATTAGACAACAAAAACCAATGGTATTTTTAACAAAATAGAGGATGTAAAAGGGTGGTATACACAAAATATTGTGAATTTAATGAATAATTATTGTTTAGGCTTGTAGAATATTGTAAAAATTCTACATAAAAAACTCTTTTTATGGGAATATTTTTGTAAAAAATATTCACTTTTTACTAAATATATGGTATACTATTCAAAATTGCTACTATTGGTACCTGTATTAGAAATGAAGCAATAAAAATTACTTGTAAGAGGTGATGACATGATTAAAAAAGAGATGATTGCCATGTTGTTAGCAGGTGGTCAGGGAAGCAGACTGGGAGTGCTTACGTCCAAGGTGGCCAAGCCAGCGGTATCATTTGGGGGAAAATACCGTATTATTGACTTTCCTTTGAGCAATTGTATTAATTCGGGGGTAGATACAGTTGGAGTCCTGACGCAATATCAGCCCTTACGACTTAATACTCACATTGGAATCGGTATTCCCTGGGATTTGGACAGGAATATAGGGGGTGTTACGGTTCTTCCGCCCTATGAAAAGAGTGCCAACAGTGAGTGGTATACCGGTACTGCTAATGCGATCTATCAGAATCTGGATTATATGGACAGCTTTAATCCGGAATATATTCTGATACTTTCCGGAGATCATATTTACAAAATGGACTATGAAGTGATGCTTGATTTTCACAAGGAAAAAGGAGCAGAAGTCACCATAGCGGTTATGCCCGTCCCCATGGAAGAGGCAAAGCGGTTTGGTATTATGATCACAGACGACAGCAGAAAAATTACGGACTTTGAAGAAAAACCGGCAAATCCCAGGAGCAATTTAGCATCTATGGGTATCTACATTTTTAACTGGAAGACTTTAAAGGAGGCGCTGCTTGCCAATGCAGAGCAGCCGGGGCTTGACTTCGGAAAGCATATTATTCCTTATTGTCATGGAAAGGGTGATCCCCTTTATGCCTTTGAATTTAACGGCTACTGGAAAGATGTGGGAACATTGAATTCCTACTGGGAAGCAAATATGGAGCTGATTGATATAGTTCCTGAGTTTAACCTGTATGAAGAATACTGGAAGATTTATACACGAAGCGAGATTCTTCCGCCTCAGTATTTTGCAGACAACACAGTGGTAGAAAGAAGCATCATAGGTGAGGGAACCGATGTTTATGGTAAGGTTTACAACTCCGTCATAGGCTGCGGCGTTACCATAGGAAAAGATACCATTATCCGTGACTCCATTATTATGAACAATACAGTGATTGGCGACGGATGTGAGGTTTATAAGGCTATCATAGCGGAAAATGTTGAATTGGGTAATTACGTGAAATTAGGATTTGGGGAGGAAGTGCCCAACGAAACAGATCCTCATATTTACAGCAACGGTATTGTTACAGTAGGAGAAAAGAGCGTAATACCGGAGGGTATTACAGTAGGCAAGAACTCCTGCATATTCGGAGTTACTTCGAAAGAGGACTATCCGGATAATTATCTTGCAAGTGGAAAAACATTGATTAAGGCAGGTGATGAATAGTGAGAGCAATTGGTATAGTATTAGCAGGCGGAAATAGTTACAGAATGAAAGAGCTTTCACAAAAGAGAGCCGTATGTGCAATGCCCATCGCAGGCAGTTACCGAAGCATTGACTTTGCGCTGAGTAATATGTCAAATTCACATATTCAGAAAGTTGCAGTATTTACCCAGTACAATGCAAGAAGTCTGAATGAACATTTAAGTTCATCCAAATGGTGGGATTTCGGACGTAAGCAGGGCGGTTTATATGTGTTTACGCCGGCTGTTACAGCAGAAGGAAGTTTTTGGTACAGGGGAACAGCAGATGCAATTGCGCAAAATCTTTCTTTCTTAAAAAGCAGTCATGAACCATATGTAGTGATCGCTTCCGGTGACTGTGTATATAAGATGGACTATAATAAAGTACTGGAATATCATATTGCCAAGAAAGCTGACATTACAGTAGTATGTAAGGACATAGCAGCAGGCGAAGATGTAGAGCGTTTCGGAATTCTTAAAATGAACGAAGAAAGCAGGATAGAGGAATTCGAGGAAAAGCCTATTGTGGCTAAATCCAATACCATCTCCTGCGGTATCTATGTAGTAAGAAGGCGTCAACTGATCGAAATGATCGAGAAATGTGCGGAAGAAGACAGATATGATTTTGTTAAGGATATACTGATCCGCTATAAGAATATGAAAAGAATCTATGGATACAAGATTCAGGATTATTGGAGAAATATAGCTACTGTTGAGGATTACTTTTCAACAAATATGGACTTCCTCAAGGCAGAGACAAGGGATTACTTCTTTAAACAGTATCCTGATATTTATTCCAAAGTGGATGATCTGCCGCCTGCAAAATATAACGTGGGTGCAAGAATCAAGAACAGCCTGATCTCCAGCGGATGTATCGTCAATGGAGCTGTTGAGGATTCCGTAATATTTAAAAAGACATATATAGGTAATAACTGTTACATTAAAAATTCAATTATTTTAAATGATGTTTATATTGGAGATAATACTCATATTGAAAATTGCATAGTGGAAAGTCGCGGTACAATCAGAGCTAATTCTTATTATGCCGGTACTGACGGAATTAAGGTGGTAATTGAAAGAAGCGACAGATATGTCATTTGAGACAAACGAACTTAGGGGGACAAAGTATGCAAATTACAGATGTACGGGTAAGAAAGATCACCAAAGAAGGCAAGATGCGTGCTATTGTATCAATTACGATTGACGAAGAGTTTGTAATCCATGATATTAAGGTAATTGAAGGAGACAAAGGTTTATTCATTGCAATGCCCAGCAAGAAGGCAACAGATGGTGAATACAGAGACATTGCCCATCCAATCAATTCATCTACCAGGGAAAAAATCCAGACAATTATTCTGGACGCATATCAAAAAGCGCTGCTGGAAACAGATGTAGAAGAATAAAGAAAGTTTTGAAAGAGGTCATCGAAAGATGGCCTCTTTATATATTGCCCTGCAAATGCAAAATATGCTATGATGGCTAAGTAGCACTGATTATGGAAACTAAAATTGGAAAAGAGGAAATATGTTTATAATAACAGGACTTGGAAACCCCAAAAAAGAATATGATAATACCAGACATAATATTGGATTTGCAATGATTGATGCACTGGCAGATAAACATAATATTTCTGTGATGAATATAAAAAATAAGGCACTAACCGGAAAAGGAATCATAAATGGACAGAAAGTGATTTTGGCGAAGCCTCTTACCTTTATGAATTTAAGCGGTGAGAGCATTCGTCTGCTTGTGGATTATTATAAAATTGATGTGGAAACGGAATTGATTATAGTTTCAGATGATATCAGTCTGGCACCCGGGCAGATCAGAATCAGAAAACGCGGCAGTGCCGGAGGGCATAATGGTCTGAAAGACATTATCAGACACCTTGGGAGCGAAGAATTTCAAAGGATCAGGATTGGTGTGGGTGAAAAGCCGAAGGGATATGATCTGGCAGATTATGTGCTGGGGCATTTTTCCAGTGAGGAGAAGCCTCTTATTGATGAAGGGATTAAAAAAGCAGTCTGCAGCGCGGAGATGATGCTGGCAGGAAATACAGATCAGGCAATGAATGAATTTAACAGAAAAGGGAAGAGTTTGAATGAGAGCGTTGACAGTACCCTTAAATGAATTGGGAGAATTTGAGGAAATAAAAAATAAACTTAAAGAAAAGCATTTCTGCGGGGCGTTTACGGGTTGTGTGGAATCTCAAAAACTGCATATGGCATATGGGCTTAGTGAGGGGTTTAAAAATAAACTTATTGTTACCTTTAGTGATCTGCGGGTGAAGGAGATTCTGGAAGACTATCAGTTTTATGACAGAAATGCGGCAGCCTATCCGGCAAAAGATCTGATTTTCTACCAGGCGGATATTCATGGAAATCAGTTGATAACGGAAAGAATCAAATGCTTAAGGCGTATTCTGGAAGGAAAACCGGTTACTGTGGTTACCACATTTTCCAGCCTTATGGCCCCTCATATTCCCCTTTCCGTATGGGAAAAACATCTGCTTACAATCAATGGGAAAAGCCAGTTGGATGAAAGAGTACTGGCAAGGTCCCTTGTGGAAATGGGATATGAAAAAAACGATCAGGTTGACGCGCCGGGACAGTTCAGCATCCGGGGCGGTATTATAGATATCTTTGATCTGACGGAGGAAAATCCTTACAGGATTGAGCTTTGGGGAGACGAGGTGGACTCTATCCGAAGCTTTGATGTTTTAAGCCAGCGGTCCATTGAAAAGCTGTCAGGAATCACCATTTATCCGGCGGGAGAAATGCTTTTATCTGACAGCCGATTAAAGTGCGGTATGGAGAAAATAGAAAAGGAAGGAAAGAAGTTTTCAGAAAATTTAAGAAAAGAATTTCGGACGGAGGAAGCGCACCGGATTGAGAGTCAGATCAGAGAATTAAAGGAACAGGTTTATGAGTTTCAGAATCTGGTGAATCTGGATTCCTATGTTCATTATTTTTACGACGATACGGTATCCTTTTTAGAACTGTTTGATAAGGAAAAAACCTGTATTTTTATAGATGAGCCGGCGAGAGTTACAGAACATGCAGGTGCAGTTGAAACAGAATTTCGGGAAAGCATGATGCATCGTGTGGAGAAGGGATATCTTCTGCCGGGACAGATGAAGCTTTTGTACAGAGCAGACGAAGTGGCGGCAAAAATGATGCAGGGACGAGTGATTACTCTGGCTGCTCTTGATACAAGAAATTCACTGTTTAAGCCGGATAAAAAGGCAGATATTCCTGTAAAGGGCATTTCATCATACAATAACAGTTTTGAAGCGCTGGTGCAGGATTTGAAGCGTTATAAAAAGAATAAGTACAGAATACTGCTTTTATCCGGTTCCAGAACCAGAGCCTCAAGGCTGGCACAGGATTTACAGGATGAGGGGCTTTCCGCCTTTTACGGAGAGGATCCGGACAGAGAGCTTTCGGGCGGCGAGATTATGACTTTTTATGGCAGGGTGCTGCGGGGATTTGAATATCCTATGCTTAAATTTGCGGTTATCTCTGAAAGTGATATTTTTGGCTCCGACAAGAAAAAAAAGAAGAAAAAGAAAACTTATGAAGGGCGCAAAATTAATGACTTTAATGAATTAAGCATAGGGGATTATGTAGTTCATGAAAATCATGGTCTGGGAATTTACCGGGGCATTGAAAAGGTGGAAATTGAAAAGGTCATAAAAGATTATATTAAAATTGAATACCGGGATGGGGGAAATCTGTATGTGCTGGCGACCGGACTGGATGTAATTCAAAAGTATGCTTCTGCTGATGCAAGAAGGCCAAAGCTGAATAAACTGGGGACACAGGAGTGGAGCCGCACAAAAAGCAAGGTGAAAGAAGCAACCGGAGAAGTGGCCAGGGATCTGGTGGAGCTTTATGCCCTCCGCCAGCAGAAAAACGGTTTTCAATATGGAAAGGATACGGTCTGGCAGAAGGAATTTGAAGAGATGTTTCCTTTTGAAGAAACAGAGGATCAGATTGCGGCCATAATTGATACCAAGAAGGATATGGAAAGCAGTAAGATTATGGACCGTCTGATTTGCGGGGATGTAGGATATGGCAAAACGGAAATTGCCATACGGGCAGCATTTAAGGCGGTGCAGGAGGGGAAACAGGTGGTTTATCTGGTTCCTACCACAATACTTGCCCAACAGCACTATAATACATTTGTCCAGCGAATGAAGGACTTTCCGGTTAGAGTGGATCTGCTCTCCAGATTTAAAACCGGCAGCGAGCAGAAAAAGACGATAATGGATCTGAAAAAAGGACTGGTGGATATCGTAATTGGTACGCACCGGGTTCTTTCGGCGGATGTTGCATACAAAGATTTAGGGCTTCTGATTATTGATGAGGAACAGCGCTTTGGGGTGGCACATAAAGAAAAGATTAAAAAAATGAAGGAAAATGTGGATGTTCTTACTCTCACCGCAACCCCTATTCCAAGGACGCTTCATATGAGCCTTATAGGGATTCGTGATATGAGTGTTCTTGAGGAAGCTCCAAATGACAGAATGCCGATTCAGACTTACGTGCTTGAGTATAATGAAGAGATGGTCAGGGAAGCAATTGTACGTGAGCTTTCCAGAGACGGGCAGGTTTATTACGTTTATAACAGAGTAAACAATATTGCGGATATAACAGCAGTTATACAAAACCTGGTACCGGAGGCGACAGTGGCTTTTGCACATGGGCAGATGCAGGAACGGGAGCTGGAACGGATCATGTATGACTTCATTAATGGAGAAATTGACGTGCTGGTATCTACGACAATTATAGAGACAGGACTTGATATTTCCAATGTTAATACCATGATTATCCATGATTCTGACAATATGGGGCTTTCGCAGCTCTATCAGCTTCGGGGGCGGGTAGGAAGAAGCAATCGTGTGGCCTATGCGTTTCTCATGTACAAGCGGGATAAAATGCTGAAAGAAGTTGCAGAAAAAAGACTTATGGCAATCAAAGAGTTTACTGATTTGGGAAGCGGCTTTAAAATTGCCATGCGGGATCTGGAGATCAGAGGGGCAGGTAACTTATTAGGCGCAAAACAGCACGGACATATGCAGGCAGTAGGATATGACCTGTACTGCAAAATGTTGAATGAAGCTGTGAAAAATTTAAAAGGCATCAGTACAACAGAAGAATTTAATACTTCGGTGGACCTTGACGTGGATGCTTTTATTCCACCTGCCTATATTATGAATGAGGTGCAGAAACTGGACATTTATAAGCGGATTGCAGGTGCGGAAAATCAAAGTGAATGTGATGATATGAGGGAGGAATTGATGGACCGGTTCGGTGAAATTCCTACAGCGGTAGAAAACCTGCTTCGAATTTCCATGATACGGGTTCATGCGCATAAACTGTATATGACAGAAATCAAAGGAAGAAATGGTGAGATTAAATTTTCCTTAAAACCGGATGCGGAAATTTTGCCGGAGAGAATTCCTGCGCTGCTTAAGAAATATGAAAAATTATCCTTTAATCATAAAGGAACGCCCTTTTTCCTATTCAAATATAAGAAGTGGGGGATGGTGGAAAAAGATGCTCAGATGCTGCTGGGCTTTACGGAGGAGCTGCTTTCTTCCATGCAGAAGGAACTGATATGACAGTAACCTGCATACGACAGGTCAACTTTATGTTAATTAAAATTGCCCCACAGAAGTTGTTTTAAAGGAGGAGAACTGTGGGGCAATTTAATCAATATATGGGCAATGCATAAAATGTACTGCCCGCTATTTATTTGTATTTGTCAATAATGGAAGCCATTTCATTCCATTTCTTTTCCATATCTGCCACAAGCTTAAACTGCGTTCTGGCACGGTCAAGATTATGTCCGTCTCTATGAATCTTAAAGTAGACATCACCATCTAAATAGTCTGCAAGGAAGCGGATGCCGCATTCATAGGTCATTAGTTTGGCCCCCATAGGGAGTGTTTCTATTTCCAGCGTCGTGAGACTTCCGTCACACCCTTCCAGAAACCCTTTTACGAATGCTTCAAATAAATTAAGATCCAGTTCTATCTTACTTAAATCTGTTTCGTCTTCTGCGCCTGTACTTGCACCAAAACGAATGGAATCACCAAAATCATAATGGGACAGTCCGGGCATTACAGTATCCAGATCTATGATGCATAAAGCTTTTTTGCTGTCGGCATCAAATAAAATGTTGTTCAGCTTAGTATCATTATGAGTTACCCGAAGGGGCAGTTTGCCTTCCTGAAGTAAATCTGTCAGTACGGAAGTATCTTTTTCCCTTGCAAGAGCAAATTCAATTTCTTCCTTTGCCAAAGCAGCTCTTCCCAACTTATCTTCCTGAACTGCTTTTTGAAAATCACGGAAGCGGGAAGGGGTGTTATGAAAATTGGGAATGGTTTCATAAAGTTTCTCAGCGGGATATTCGGCAAGCATTTTCTGAAAATTCCCGAAAGCTACGGCGCTGTCGTAAAAGTCTTTTGGACTTTCCACCTGCTCCATACATACAGTGTTTTCTATGAAGAGGAATACTCTCCAGTAATTTTGAGCATCATCCACGTAATAATTATCTCCGCTAAGGGTTTTTACTACGTTCAGGGTTTCCCTTTCAGGATCGCCGCCCTGTGCTGATATGACTTTTCGCAGATATTCTGTTACGTTCACCACATTTTCCATAAGCTGCTGTGGATTTTTAAAAATTGAGTGGTTCATTTTCTGCAGAATATATTGCTTTTGGCTGTTATCAGACAATTCGTAAACCAGCAGGAAAGTATCATTTATATGACCGTTTCCATATGCTGTTTTTTCTTTTAACCTGCCTTCTATAGCAAATTGAGCTGCTACTTCATCAATTTTGGCATAAGCCTGATTTTCTGTACTCATACATTCTCCTTATAATCAACCCATTTCATTTCCATAGGTGCCATACTAAGATGCTGCATTAAAGTGCCCTGCACATATAGATCTGTTTCTTTAGGCTCTTTAGAATTATTAATAATCACAATTTTTCCTGTTTTTTCAAAGACAGCAAGTTCAGTGTCCACATTTGTCACGTAAAACTTCATCATTTCCGCTTCCTGGTGTGCCGCATAATAAATTGCACGTAATAAAATGCGGCAGTTTTGAGGAGAATAAGGAAGCCCTGTAAAGTAAACGCTTCGCCCTTTTCCATATTCATTTACCACCAGACGACTGTATTTACCGTCCATATTTAGTATCTGATAGTTTTCGCCATGAGCATAAATGCGGCTTTTTCCTTCACCGAAATCTATTTCCCCGTCAATATCCTCTAAAATAAAATGCTTATTGTCCAGTTCGTTATATTTATCCGTGCTCATGGTAAACCCGATTTCTCTGTCAACGCCGAGTACGTCACTGAGCTGGAAATAGTGTCCCTGGTATTGACATGCGCTGGGCTCACCTACCCCGATGAATCCGCCGCCTTCGTCCACGAACTTGCGGATGGCGCATACGACCTTTTCATCTTTCCAGTTTTCCGCACCGCTCCAGGAGGTATAGGCATCCCCTGCATTGATGATAACCCTGATTTCAGGATCAATGCCTTCCCTTACCTGATCAAAGGTGATAAATTCCACATCTATCGGCATTCCGCTTAAGCATTCGATTACGCCTACATAAGAATAGATTTCCCGATACCAGAGGGCATGGTGCACCTGATTGGACATCCACCTTCTGAGATTTCCCCAACAATTTAAAATACCTACTTTAAAAGGAGCAGTATATGCTCTGGTTCCCTGCATATGTTCGTGTATTTGCCTGAACTCATCCACTACCTTGCTGATTTGGTCAATAAAGCCCGGCCATTCGTTGGCAAGCTTTAAATATCCGCCATATCCGATTCGGTCTAAGGGAGAGCGCAAAATAGCTCTTCTTGCTTTCATCCAGTTGTCCTGTGCTTCCCCAATTGGATCTCCGCCTTCGGTAAATACATCCGGGAAGAAATAGGGAAGCAGGCGGCCTTCTGTGTATTTTACGCCTTTTATGTCAGAGATCATGCGGAGAGTAACCCCGTCTCCCACAGAACCCACTACAGCATCAAGGCCGATATTGCCAAAATATTTTCCAAAAGGCTCTGTTCCAATCCAGTGATCACCAAGAAACATCATAGCTTCTTTGCCATAACTGTGCACAATGTCGACCAGTTCTTTTGCCAGCCTGCTGACTTCTATCTGCTGAAATTCCATGAAATCCTTAAACTCTCTGGAAGGCACTCTAAAGGTGGAATTGTGGTAGCCCTGATCTACAATAAATTCCGGACGGAATTTGTAGCCTGCCCATTTTTCAAACTGTTCCAGGATATAAGGGCTGACACTGGCACTATAGCCGAACCACTCTACAAATTTTTCCCTTTTCTGATTGTCAAAGGTAAGGGTAAACTGGTGAAAAAAGGTGGTAAAACGGACTACATCAATATCAGGATTTTCCTCGCACCATTTTTTCAGCTTTTCTTTTACATAGACTTGTGTTTTAGGCTGCCTGACATCATAAGTCAACTGATGGGGGGCATCTTTCCAGTCATTTGTAATATAATTGTACATATGTACCGGATCCCAGATCAAAAACACCAGAAAACTGACAGTGTATTGATGATAAGGGATTGATTCAATAACAACTTCATCAGATGCTTCATGATATTCCCACTTATCGGTGGGAACCACCTCGCCGGTGGTACGGTCTATTACTTCCCACCAGCGTTTGGGAGAATCGATGGTGTTGACTTTAAACTGCTGTTTATGAAATCCCTTCATAAGTTCTATACGCAGACTTGTTCCTCTGGCGGTTATATAATCAGTGATCAGATATTCCTGCTGTATTTCCTCGGGGTTTTGTTCCGCCCATGCATTATCTTTTCTGGTTGTGTAATAGGTTGCGTATATTTTGGCATTCTGGCTTAAAAGCTCTTTCGGCATAGTAGTTCCGTCACAGTCTCTTAAGGCATCTGCACCAAGAAGATTTTTTAAGTGGATTGTTTCATCCACCATGTCAACATCTGTTGGCAGTGTCAATCTGCCTGTGGTTTTTATGTCCATTTCTTTTTCAATACCTTTCCTTTAATTTGCTTATTACTGAAATTTCTTGTTGTATAAGTAAAGGAGAAGCAGAATCCCCGCAAGGCCAATTAACATTACAATCAGGCCGACAGGGCCTACATCACGCTGGCCGGTTGTGATCAGTACCATACTGACTATAAAAATAAGTAAATATAAAATTCTGATAAACCACTTCATAACGGTCCTCCTATTAGCCTTTTAATCCACCAAGGCTCATGCCCTGTGTCAGTTTTTTCTGAACCATAATATATAAAATCAAAGTAGGAAGCATTACAATTACCAGTCCTGCATAAAGCTGTCCGTAGTTGGCAGCCGCTTTTTGCGCCTGCATCAACTGCATCAGGCCTACCGGAAGGGTTTTGGCATCCTTTGTGAGCAGTGTCATGGAGATAATATATTCATTCCAGAAAGATAAAAAGTTAAAAAGAATAACTGTAATAATGCTTGGCAGAGCCATAGGCATCATAATTTTAACCATTGTTCTGAAATAACCGCTGCCATCTACATATGCCGCTTCCTCGTAATCCTTTGGTATGGTAACAAAGAAGCCGGACAACAGATAGATTGTAAAGGGGAGAGCGGTAGATGCATATACAAGCGCTACAATGAAAAGGTTATTCAGGAAAAATCCATCGCCTCCAAGTCCCTTTAAAAATTTATCTGCATCTACAAACATAAGGAAAATGGGAACTACAATGTAGTTTACATTAATGAACAAACCGCCCATAAACATAACATTGATCAGCTTGCTTCCCCGGAAGCGGTATCTGGCAAGCACATATGCGGCAGGAAGCGCTACTACAAGCAAGATAGCAAGGGCTAATGCAGTTACCAATACGGAATTCATAAAATATTCGCCCATTTTTGCCTTTTCAAATGCATCAATGAAGTTCTGGAAGTAAATACCCTTCGGCATGGTCCAGGGATTTCCATAAAATTCGGAATTTTCCTTAATTGATGCAAGAAATACCCAGCCTACCGGAACGACAATGCTGATAGCAAGTGTCAGCAGGGCAACATATATAAAAAGCTTGTATAAAGTATCAAAGCTCATTTCTTTTCTTTTTTTCATCTCTATCCAATCCGCGCGTTGCGACGCGCACTCAAATCACAAGGCTGAATACGCATTTTTATTCAACCTTTTTCCTTCTTAAAATTCTAAAGGCTCTCTCTTGGTGGCAAAATTAACAATTGCCGACAAGCCGAAGGAGAATAAAAATACTACAACGCCGATTGCCATACCATATCCGTAAGAGGAGTTGGTGTAAGCCTGCTTATACATATAACTTAAGAATACTTCCGTAGCGCCATCCGGTCCACCGCTTGTAAGCGCTTTTACAAACAGGAAGCTTAAGTTAATGGAACTGATAACGAAGAAAGTCAGGGTGGTTCTTACGTTGGTCCAGATAAGCGGCAGGGTAATGGAGAAGAACTGCTGTATTCTTCCTGCCCCTTCCAGGTTGGCCGATTCGTAAAGACTTTCAGGAACACTTGCCATACTGGCCATGTACATAACCATATAGTAACCGATAGCCTGCCAGATCATGGCAATTACAAGACTGTAGATTACAAGTTTCTGGTCTCCTAACCAGAGGATGGGAGCTTTATCGCCGCCTCGGAAAATCCCGATAATACTGTTTAGAAGTCCATTGTTAGGATCATAAATTGCCGAGAATATTGCTGAAATAACTACAACCGATAAAATATTTGGTATGTAAAATATAATTCTATAGAAATTTTGTCCTTTAATTTTTTCTCTGGACAGAATTGCTGCAAAAATTAAGGAGAGTGCCATTGTCACAATAGTGACGCAGGTAATTAACAGGACTGTATTCTGGAAGGAACGGAAAAAGTTCATGTCTTCTATCAGAATCTTAAAGTTATTCAGTCCTACAAACTCCTTGTTGTTGGAATAGCCGCCCCATTTATACAATGACATCTTAAATACATTGAAGGTGGGGATCAGCATAAAGATGATAAATAATATGACTGCTGGTGCCACACATACCCCGATAAAAACACTTCTTGCCTTGCCCTTTTTCACATTCATACCTCCGTTTCTAACAAACGCTTTGCTTATTGCACAAACGCTCCGCTTATTGCATAAGCGCCTGGCTTACTGTAAAAAAAGTGCTCCAAAGGCGTAAACCTTCGGAGCACCCCTTAAACAATTATTCCATTGCTGCTCTTAATTTATCACTTACTTCTTCTACTGCTGCCTGCCATTCAGCAACTGTCTTGTCACCGCTTACGATACTGTTAACAGTTCCACATAAGGTATCTAACATGTTAACGCCTTCTACAGGTGCTGTTGCTGCGAATCCGCCCATAACTGCGGTTGCACCGTTATCATAGATGCTGTAGAACATTTTGTTATCGCCTTCAAGGTAATTACTTACACCAGCGATAGGCTGAATTGCTGTAGATTTTGCAAAAATCTGAGCTGCCTCGTCAGAGTACATATAAGCTACAAATTCTTTTGCCATATCCTGATTTTCTGCTGCTGCGGGAATCCACATCTGTTCAAACCAGCAGAAGGAACATCCTGCACCGCCTGCATTAACAGCAGGGATTGCCATAAAGCCCCATTCAAATCCATCTGCTCTGGGTGCATCTGCCATTTCACCAGGCAGCCATGTACCGTTAGGACAGAAGATTGCTTTGTTGTCAAGAATCAACTGCTGATTCTTTGTAAAGTTGTCGTTGTTTGCATTTGCAACGGTGGTGCTTTCTGTATAGCTTGCCAGCTGAGCAACTAACTCAAATACCTTGGTTGCATTTTCACTTTCCCAAATGCCATCCTCATAAGTCATGCAGCTGTTAAAGAAATCAGAACCGCCTGCTGATGCCAGTGCCGCATATGTAAATGCATCAAAATATCCGGTTGTAGGATAAGTAAACAGTGCAATGCCATCTGCTGCTGCGGTATCGCCTAATGCCCACATTTCTTCCCAGGTAGTAGGAACATCCCAGCCTTTTTCCTTAAGCAGGCCTGCATTATAGAACAGACCGCAGGGGCTGTAGAACATGGGAGCGTAGTAGGTTACGCCGTCGCCATAAGGATTTGTTGCTAAAGTATCAAGGAAACCGGGAATGATTTTATCTTTTACTTTAACATCTTCACCAGGAACTGTCATTTCAAGAACGTCTGTCAAAGGAAGAAGAGCGTTTTCCTTGGTCAGTGTTTCTGTGAGGGCTGCTTCACGTCCTGTTGCAAGATGTACTACATCAGGATAATCACCGGCCTTCATACTGGGACTGATTACGTCTTCCAGCTTTTTGTCAATTGTCAGCTCTACGGTAACGCCAGGGTGGGAAGCTTCAAAAGCAGCTACCACTTCAGACCACATATCAGCGCCATAACCGCCTTCAAAAGCAGCAACCTTTAATACCTGTTCCTCTACCTGTGCAGGTTCTTCCTCTGCATCAGCAGCGGGCTCTGCTTCTTCTGTCTGAGCAGTATCAGCAGAAGTATCTTCCGTAGCTGCCGGAGCATCTTCGGTCTTACCGCCGCATCCTGCAAGTAAGGATGCAGTCATGGTCATTACGAGTAAAGCTGAAATTACTTTTTTTAATTTCATAATAAATTCCTCCTTAAAATTTGAGCATTTAATCATGCAGGCATTTTATAATTTTTAAAATGCACCTTAAGTATATAAAAATGTGGTTATGGAATCAACTGCATTATTGCTTGGTATTTTATAT
>VSNT01000051.1 GCA_009774465.1 Lachnospiraceae bacterium | reverse complement strand
TTTCGTATGGCTCTCTCTGTTTTCTCATTATTAATGCTGATATTACTGTAAATTAATATATAGGACAAATTAGGATACAAATTGATTGTTTCATAACTTTGTCCCAGATTCTGGTTTAAAATACGCTCAAATTCTTTCTCGTTTGTTTCAAAATAATTATCTCTGGTTTCAACGCTGAAGAATCTTAAATATCTGCTCTCCAGATTGATATTGTGCTGCACCTTTAACGCCTCCGCAATCTCATCTAAAGAATCTCTGGAATTAATCAACCTGTACAGCCACAGCTTTTTATCAGAATTCCTAAGATACTCTCTTTGACTTAACTGGCGTTTTTTGTTTTCACAAATATGAATAACTCTCTCCATCACCTCTTTAAATTCTTCTACCTCAATGGGCTTTAGCAGGTAATTCACTGCATTTGCCTCACAGGCTTTTTTCGCATACTCAAATTCGCCATATGCACTGAAAATGATGATAATGATATTCTGATCAAACTCGTTAACCTTTTTTGCCAGCTCCAGCCCATCCATATAAGGCATTTTCACATCTGTCAGCAGAATATCTATATCATTCTTTTTGATAATACGGTCAAAAGCCGCCTTTCCGTTTTGTGCTTCCTCCACCACCAGCGGAAACTGAAATTTATCAATTAAATATCGTATTCCCTCGCGCTCTGTTTTCTCGTCATCAACCAATAATATTTTCATAAGACTTCCCCCTAATAAAAAAGAATATATCACCTCAATTATATTTTAAAAGATTTTATTAACAGAAAAAATGAAAATATTTTTTGTTCCATATATATTTTTTACTTTTATATACAAAATACAATTAGAAAAGGCTGGTGTACCAATACTGATACGCCAGCCTCATATCTACAGATAAAAAATTATTTTTTAATAAATCCCTTTAATGCATCCACAGCGCCGGATACTTTATCTACTGTAAGCTTTGCTTTTACGCCCTGAATTACCTGCTCCACTACTTCGTCAGGCAAATCTACCCCCAGTACGCTTTCAAGTGCTTTTACAGGCTCCTTCTGAAACTGTTCCTGTAAGTCTTTGTCCTTAGTGATCTTCTCTACTGCTTTCGTTATTTGTTCCTTTACATCCATGTTGATGTCCTCCCTTTTTCTCTTTTCAAATATATTTTATTTTTGACAATCATTCAGAAGCAAGTGCAAAGTGCCCTACCAATTCCTTTAGGCAGGCAGCCTCAGCAGAAAGCTGCTCGCTTGCGGCTGCACTTTCCTCAGCAGTAGCGCTGTTATTCTGTACCACTTCTGAAATCTGATTGATCCCTTCGGAAACCTGCTCAACTGACTCTGACTGCTCATTGGATACTACTGCAATGTGATCAATGGCATCCACAACTGACTGAATACTTTCTACAACACCAAGCAAAACGTCCGCTGTGTTTTGGGCAATCTCTGTACCGATATGTACTGCGTCCGTAGAGTTTGCAATAAGTTCTGAGGTATTTTTAGCTGCCTGTGCGGATTTACCGGCCAAATTACGAACTTCCTCCGCAACAACAGCAAATCCTTTTCCTGCACTGCCGGCCCTCGCCGCCTCTACTGCCGCATTCAGGGCAAGTATATTTGTCTGGAATGCAATATCATCTATTGTCTTAAGGATCTTTTCAATCTGCTCAGAACTGGTCTGGATTTTTTCCATAGCCTCTACCAGATTCTGCATTTTCTGATTACACAGAAAAACTTTTTCTCCAGTCTGATGTGTCTGTTTTCTGGCATCTAAGGCGCCGCTTGCTGTATTTTTAACCTCATCGGAAATCACGCTGATTCGAGCTGCCAGTTCCTGTACCGAGCTGGCCTGTTCCGTAGTCCCCTGACTAAGCATCTGGGCACTTGCGGATAATTGGTCACTTGCATTTGACACCTCCTGGGCTGAACAATTAACCTGACGCATGGCACCACTCAATTCAATCCTCATGTTACGCATGGAATGCAGAATATCCTGAAAACTTCCAACATATACATCCTCATGTTCTGTATGAACATCCAGATTCTGATTAGCCATCTCATTGAGCAGATAACTGATATCCTTGATAACGGTACGCAGCCCCTCTACCAGCTCCTCAGTTGACCTGACAAGCATGCCTGTTTCATCTTTATTGGTAATCCTGGGCATTGGTGTCTCCAAATCCCCTTCTACAAGCAGTTTCATGCGCTTTACACATGCCTTCATAGGTTTACCAATATTAATGGCAAGCGTCAGTGCAACAATGATTGACAGCAATATGGAAATCCCAATCACCCCAATATTAATAACCATTGCATCCCGCGTAGATTCCAGATAATTGATCTGTGGTGCAGTCACTGCAATACTCCATCCATCAGTATTGGCAACAGGCGCATAAGCCGCAAACATTTTATCTTCTCCACTTGTATAACTTCCAAATCCATTTTTCCCCTGACGCATCTGCCCATGAATGGAAGCCAGTTCCTGCAGCGAAGAATCACTTTCCGCCTCTGCCTCTATATTTTGAACTGTAATCGTATCAAGAGTAATATCCGCAATCGTATCGCCGGACTTGTTAATCATATAGGCTCTGCTGTTTTCACCAATCTGAATAGCCGACACAATATCATTCAAAAAAGTTTCATGCGGTACAAAATATACAACGCCCACAATAGCCTTTTCCCTGTTTCCCTCAGAATACAAAGGCGCCGCTACCATAATAGAGAGTTCCCCCGTAATCTTACTGATCAGCGGTTCCGATACAAAAACATTTCCCTGCATGGCTTCACGTACATATTCACGATCAGAGTAATCATTTCCATCAAAAATACTGATACCATCTGCGCCAACAATATTTCCTCTCTGAAAATCATGCATGGAAACACGTCCGTCAATGATAGCCCGCTTTTCTTCCACTGAAACCTTCGGATCGGACAACTGTGGAATACATCCCACTTCTATGACAACATTCTTGTATGCTTCCAGTTCCTGTTCCGCACGCCCTGCCGCTAAGACTGCTGTCTGACTCATCATCTGTTCTACAGTAGACATGGTATTGTTGTAATTTAGTGTAATACTTGAAGTTCCGGACGCAACCAGTCCAATTAGAACAGTTAAAATAAGAGATAAAGTGATTTTTGTTCTAATGCTTTTCATTTCAATAATACCCCCCTGTTTCTTTATAGCAGTATTATAAAAGTTACTATTCTTACTTGTCAACCACTATACATCTCATAAAAGCCTGGCGCGCTCTGCAAATCACCGGCCAATAACAAAAAAGCGCAAATCCATAATCTGGATTTACGCTTTTCGCCACTCGACGAATGTCATTATAACAAAAATTATTTTTAAAAGTCAACTGTTACTTTTATTTGTAGATTCATGTTCAACCAATTCATATCCCAGCTTCATTTCCCGAAGGGCAATTGTCCCTTTTGCAATTAATTCCAATATCATCTGGGCTGATTTCCTGCCGCTTTCTTCATAATAATAATGAATTGTGGTAAGTGATGGAGATACATGCGCCGCCAGAACAGAATCCCCCTGTCCGGTCAGCAGAACATCCTTTCCAATCTGCCGCCCCTGCTGTTTCAAATACTGCATGGCGCCTACTGCAATTTTATCTGTTGCACAAATCACCGCATCCACATCCGGATATTTCCTGTATAATTCCCGCATCTTTTCATAACCGGATGCAACTGTAAATTCACCTGTTTCCGCACTTTCTTCCAGAACAGGTAAACCAGCTGTATCAAGAGCATCCTGAAATCCCTGAAATCGTTCCGCTCCAACTGCTTTGTCACAATTCGTCACGCCAATATAGCAAAAGTTCCTGCATCCTTTTGACAAAACCAGTTTTGTTATATCATACATTGCATGGTAATCGTCATGATAAACACAATTTCCTCCCGGCAGGCACTGCCCCGTAAGCACAACAGGAACAGAAAGCTGTTTTATTTTTTTCTTTAATGCCGCGGACAAAACAGTGGCCAACAGGATGATACCATCTACCTGTTTGTCATCAAATAATGATAAATAGTCCAGTTCCTTTTGGGTATTTTGTTCCGATACCGCAAGCAGCAGCCGATAACCGTTTTCCTCCAGCACAGAAGTAATCCCGGCCGCCACCCGCCCCACTGAACTGGAATCTATTTTAGGTACAATTACCCCGATTGTTTTGGTTTTCTTTGTACGCAGCGTCTGTGCCTGCAGGGAGGGGCGGTATCCGGTTTCCTCCACCACCCTCCTTATTGCCTCCCTTTTTTCTTCGCTCACATATCCATCATTAAAATACCGGGAAACAGCTGCGCTGGACACACCTGCCAGCTTTGCAATTTCACTGATTGTCATGACACCACTCTTTTCTTTACATTTTGCATTAAATCGTAATCACAGGCTCGCCGGTCTTTACAGAACCGGTCTTTATGACTTTAAAATTCTCATAATTCTCACTGTTATTTAACAATACTGCTGTGGTTGTACTATATCCGTTTTCTTTGATCTTGTCAATGCTGAAAGTCATCAACTTCTGACCTGCTTTGACAGCGTCTCCCTCAGATACCAGCACTTCGAATCCTTCTCCCTTCATTTTTACTGTGTCAACACCCACATGAATCAGCATTTCCATTCCATTTGCCCCGACCAGGCCGACCGCATGTCTTGTCTCGGCAACGGTAGCAATTGTCCCATCAAAGGGCGCTGCCACCTCTCCTGTCAGAGGTTCGATTCCCACTCCGTTTCCAAGTACACCGGAAGCAAAAGTTTCATCAGGAATCTGTTCCAGCACAATCACGTTTCCTGTAAGAGGCGCATAGATTGTTTTCTCGTCCGTCTCTTTTATCATATTTGTTGTTTCGTCCTGTAATTTTTCCTGCGTCTGTTCCGGCATTTTCTTTTCATCTTCTTCCTCTTCTTTCCAGAAAATCCAGGTAAGGGTAAATGCAATGGCAAAGGAAACTGCCAGCACAATGGTATACTGCAGTGGATAATCAAGGGTTGTCAGATATCCCGGAATCCCTGTTACACCATAAGCGGTCGCTCCAATATGCATAACAGAGCCCAGCAGTGCTCCCACCGCGCCGCCTGCAATGCCGCAAAGCAGTGGTTTGGTAAAGCGTAAGTTTACACCAAATATCGCCGGCTCGGTAATCCCCAAAGCCGCTGATAAAGAAGAGGGAATTGCAACTGCTTTGGTTTTTGCATTCCTGGCCTTTAATCCTACTGCCAGACATGCCGCGCACTGTGCAAAGTTTGCGGCGGATGCTATCGGCATCCAGGTATTTAAGCCGCCAGCTTCGGAAAGCATACCTGCTTCTATTACGTTATACATATGGTGAATGCCTGCGACAACTGTAACCGGATACAGGCCTCCCATAATCATTGCCCCAATTCCATAGCCTACCGTTATAATCCATTTTGCAAAGGTTAAAACATATCCTTCCGCTGTAGAAAACACCGGCCCGATAATCCCCAATGTCAAAAAGGCTGTAATCATAACCGTACACAGGGGCGTCACAAACAAATCAATCATCTCCGGCACATGCTTATGTAACCACTTTTCAATCACGCACATCAGCCAGACGGCAATCACTACCGGAATAACATGCCCCTGATAGCCGACCTGACGAATGGTAAAGAAATCACCAATCAAATGCCATACCGGAATATCCGCCTCCGCCATGCTTCCAACCGCCCATGCATTGATAAGTCCCGGGTGAATCATCAACATCCCGATAACACCGCCTAAAAATATGTTTCCTCCAAAAACTCTGGCGGCAGATACTGCAATAATAGCCGGTAGAAATGTAAACGCTGTGTTGCTGATCATATCTAAAATTCCATACCATGCACTGCCGGAAAATCCGGGAATTGCTTTTCCCAAAGCCTCCACAAGCCCCATCATCAAACCGGAAGCAACAATGGCAGGCAGAATGGGGACAAATACATCACCCAATGTCTTTACCATTCGTTTAATTAATGGCTGTTTCGCCGCCGCTGCCGCCTTCACATCTTCCTTTGTGGCCGCTGTCATTCCACTGACTGCCAAAAACTCTTCGTACACTTTGTTAACCGTTCCGGTCCCAATAATAAGCTGGAGCTGTCCGTTGCTGGAAAATACCCCTTTTACCCCGTCAATATTCTCCAATTTCTTCCTGTCAATCTTATCATTATCAACCGTTACCAGGCGAAGTCTTGTCGCACAGTGGGCTGCACTGACAAGATTGCTTCTCCCGCCCAAAGTTTCGTATATTTCTTTTGCACATTTCCCATAATCCAAAGCCATAAGATTTTTCTCCCTTCCGTTTTACTGTGATATATTATGAAATCGATTACATTTCTTGGTATTATTATATCATTTGTATCATAATTGTAAATTGCCACTTTACACAAAAATTAATGTTGGTTTTTGTGTGTAATATATAAAATCGATTTCACATATTATAAAATGAATTTTCGTATGATTTAAATTTATATCAGACCTGTTTTTACAAAAGCATGGTACAGACCATCCTTTTCTACGCGCGGACATACTTCATCTGCCAGCTTTTTCAGCGCATCACTTCCATTTTCCATGCACACAGCGTATCCTGCTGTTTCCAGCATTTCCTTATCGTTCATGCTGTCGCCAAAAGCAATGGAATCGCTCACTGGAATGTGCAGATGGTCACACACCCGCTTTACTCCCCTTCCCTTATCAAATTGCCGGTTAATCACTTCTCCATTTATGATGCCCTGCAGATCTTTGTCCTGAATGCAGATTTGAAATTCCCCTTCCAGTTTTTCTTTCGCCCGCTCCAGGCGGCTAAAATCGGGACTCATAACTACTACTTTATATACAGGCTGTCCCGTATACTCTTTCATAGACCGGATATTCAGTTCCTTTTCCAACTGGCGTCTCCAGCGGAGCAATTCGCTGTTACCGCTTTCCTTTGCATATGTCATTAAAAACTCTTTAAACCCATCATCTGTATATGCGCCATCCAGGCACTCTACTGTACGAAAAATACCATTTTCCTCCAACGTATCAAGTACAAGTTGCTGCTGTCTTTTAGACATGGGACAGTCATATATCTTCTCTTTTTTGCAGCATATATATCCGCCGGCACTTGCTATCACTCCGTCAAATCCATAAGATAATACAGGTGTTAGCATCTCATAATTCCGTCCCGTACACAAAAAAACCAGATGCCCATTCTCCCTCGCCGCCCGGATCGCCCGAAGCGCAGATTCTGGAGGGACATTGGAGCCTGCCACAGTCAACGTACCATCAATATCCAGAAAAATCACTTTCTTTTTCATTGTAAGTCTCCATTCCTTTTATATATGTAATCGATTTCATATTTATTCTACTACTCCTGCGAGAATTTTACAAGTTAATTTTTCTTTACTTTTCACGATACGCTCTCCTGCCCCTCTTTGGGAAACGGGATCTGGAACAGCCGCAGCATCTCTTTCTGGGACTCAAGCTCCCGTTCCGCAATGAATTCCATGAAGCCTCTGTCATCCTTGTGTGCCCGCTCTAATAGGGACACATAATCCCCACGCAGGATGGGCGGCACAATAGCGGGCAGGTATCCGTCCTGGATCAACGCCAAGTTCATAAGGAGCCTTGCCACCCTGCCGTTCCCATCTTTGAACGGGTGGATGAACACAAACCGTTTGTGGAGCTGGGCAGCAAATTCCACGGGATGGTATGCATCCCGCTCTTTCTGTACCCAGACAAACAGCCCATCCATCTCCTTCTGCACCTTTTCCGGGGTTGCCACGGGATACTGCGAGCCTGTGATCAACACCCGAACATCCCTGAAACACCCAGCATATTCCGGCTCGACATTCTGATAGAACAGTTCATGTATCTTCAGCACCATCTGCTCATCGATTCGCCGGTTCTGGAACACGGAAAACATAAAATCATAGGCTTTCGCATGATCCACCGCCTCAAACACATCCCGGAGAGGTTTTCCGCCTACCGTCAGTCCATCCTCCAGGAGTATCTTTGTCTCACTCTCTGTCAGGGAGTTCCCCTCCAGAGCGTTGGAGGTCCACGTCAGCCCCACCCGGTAATAATCCTGTATCTGTCCCAGCATCTCGCCCTCCATCGGGCGCAATGCATTGATCTCTCTCTGAAAAAAGTCTATTTTATTCAGTATTTCCACTTTGCCACCATCCTTTCAAACCCATTGACATCATACCACAAAACGCACAAAAATAGTAGGGTGAAAACAGGGCCCGTTACGCGAACATTTTTTCCAATGTAACAAGCACACCGTCCTCTTCATTGGAGGGGCAGACGTATTTTGCCGCATCTTTTACATTTTGGGGCGCATTTTCCATTGCAAAACCATGTCCGCAGTATTGCAGCATTTCAATATCATTTCCACCGTCGCCAAAGGCGGCACACTGGGATGGCGAAATCCCCCATCGCTCCACAAGACGCTTTAACCCTGACGCCTTATGACAGCCGGGCACAATCAGATCAATGGAACCATGACTGCTGGTGACAGGTTCCACTTTCCCTTTCAGTCTTTCGCAAAACTCATGTTTATAATCATGCTCCTTTTAAACTTTTATCCCACAATTCATCCTGCTTCTTTGTTCCCAAGAACCATAAACTCGTAGGGTTCCATAAGATATATTTCTTCTCCCGGATTCATTTTCCGCCCTGCATAATTTTCCAGCAATACCTGGTAACTACTCCATTTGCTATGGACTTTTATCCCCTGCTTCTTTCCGTCAAGGTTACAAAGTACTGTCATCTGCTGTTTGCCAAGAGTTCTCTGATAAGCCAACAGCATATCCGTTCCTGTATCCAGGAAGGAAATTTCCCCCTTTGCAATTATCGGATATTTTTTTCTCATTGCAACCAGCTTTTTATAAAAAGAAAGGATAGAATCTTCATCATTTTGCTGTGCCTTTACCGTAATTTCTTCTCTGAATTCTGCAGACATTGGAATCCAGGGCTCTGCATCCGAAAACCCGCCATAGATTTCTCCATTCCACTGCATGGGAGTTCTGCTGTTATCTCTTGATCTTGCCGCCAAAGTCTCCAGCGCTTCTTCCTTCGTTTTTCCCTCTTCCAATAAAATCTGATAATAATTCAGACTTTCCACATCTCTGTACTGCTCAATGGAAGGATAATGGGCATTCAGCATCCCAATTTCCTCTCCCTGGTAGATATATGGCGTCCCCCGCATTAAGTGAATCATGCCTGCCAGCATTTTTGCCGACTCTTTCCAGTAAACGCTCTCATCTCCCATTCTGCTCACAATACGGGGCTGGTCATGGTTACACCAAAACAATGCATTCCAGCCGCCTCCTTCCTGCATTCCCATCTGCCATTCCAAAAAGAGGTCTTTTAGCTTCCTATAATCTACCGCTTTAAGCGCCCATTTATCCCCATCTTTGTAATCCACTTTCAAATGATGGAAATTAAAACACATGGAAAGCTCCTTTTCCTTCGGCGCAGAATACCGGATACAATGGGAAAGGGATGTTGAGGACATTTCACCCACCGTCACAAAATCCTCTATCCCCGCATCCTTCACCAGCTCTTTTAAATATTCGTGTATATGGGGGCCATCACTGTAAAACCTTCGGCCATCTCCCTCATAATCATCTTCCATATGTTCCGGCTTGGAAACCAGATTAATCACATCAAACCGAAATGCTCTGATGCCTTTTTTCTTCCAGAATCGAAGGATTTCTTTTAATTCTTCCCGCACTTCCCGGTTATCCCAGTTTAAATCCGCCTGTGTCACATCATATAAACGAAGATACCACTTTTTCAATTCAGGCACATATTCCCATGCCGGACCGCCAAATTTTGATTTCCAGTTGGTGGGCGCTTTATCCGGCGCCCCCTCTCTGAAAATGTAATATTTCTGATAACGCTCATCTCCCGCCAGGGCTTTCTGAAACCATTCATGCTGTGTGGAGGTATGGTTAAACACCATATCCAGCATAAGCCCCATCCCCCGTGCTTTACTTTGGCTGATTAAATTCTCCAGATCCTCCATTGAGCCAAACTTTGGGTTGATGCTCCGATAATCCGCCACGTCATATCCGTTATCTCGCTGGGGCGAGGGAAAAAACGGTGTCAGCCACAGATAATCTGCTCCCAGTTCCTGCAGATAATCTAATTTTTCGATTACCCCGGGGATATCGCCGAAGCCATCCCCATTGGTATCCCGAAAAGATTTCGGATATATTTGATAAACTACCTTGTCACTAAAATCTACCATTTTGCAACTCCTTTATTTGAACTTTGCCACTACTGTCTCTTTTTCTTTTACATGCATTCCGATGTTAAACTGAATATCTTTTGCATTTCCCTCATCAGTAATAACACATATGGTCACATCCGGATGGCCTGCCGCTTTAATCTTTGCCCTGTCAAACTTAATTAACGGTGTTCCTGCACTGATCTTCTGTCCTTCCTGTACCAGATATTCAAATCCATCCCCGTTCATGCCTACAGTGTCAATTCCAATATGCAGCAGAACTTCCATGCCGTTTTCCAGCTTAAGTCCGCAGGCATGCCGGGACTTAGGCATCATCACTGCAACCTGTGCATCCGCCGGTGCATACAGCATATCATTTTCCGGGATAATTGCCATCCCATCGCCCATGATTCCTTCTGAAAAAACACCATCTCCAACTTCCGATAAGGGAATTGCTTTTCCGGATAAAAATGCTGTTAACTGATTCAGCGGCGTCTTATTTTCTTCCTTTTCATTTACCTCAAAATCCATATCGCCTGATGCCTCATCTATCCTGTCTGCTTTCAGGCGTTTTCCCCCAACTACTGTTGTCAATAAAAATGGAACTGCAAGAGCAATCGCCATACAAATAGCAAAGGAAGCCATATACTTCGGCTGAATGGACAGGATACCGGGAATTCCTCCCACGCCGATGGCGTTTGCTGTGGTCCCTGTGGCAACGCACACAATTGCCGCAATACCGGAGCCGATCATCCCACAGACAAAGGGAAATCCTCTCTTTAAGTTTACACCGAAAATTGCAGGTTCCGTAACCCCAAGATAGCAGGAAATACACGCCGGAATATTTACTTCCTGTGCCTCCGGATCTTTTCTTTGCAGCCAGATCATTCCAAGAACAGCAGAGCCCTGTGCAATATTGGACAATGCAATCATGGGCCACAGCATGGTTCCGCCATAATCTGCAATTAACTGTAAGTCAATGGCATTTGACATATGATGAAGCCCTGTTATCACAAGAGGCGCATAAATAACACCAAATACCGCACCAAATACAACTTTAAACGTTCCTGTAATTCCTGCATATACAACTGAGGAAACCACCGCCCCGATTTTCCAGCCAATAGGACCTAATACAAAATGTGCCGCCATAACTGACAATAACAGGCTGAAAAATGGCACAACAATCATGGAAATCACCTGGGGCGTAATTTTGCGGAAAAACCTTTCCAAATATACCAATGTAAATGCTGCCAGAATTGCAGGAATAACCTGCCCCTGATACCCTATCATATTAACCTGAAAACCGCCAAAATTCCATTTTGGAATATCTGCTGCCGCTGTTCCTGCAACTGCATATGCATTTAACAACTGCCCGGACACCAGTGTCAGACCAAGAACAATTCCAAGCATTTGAGTGGTTCCCATCTTCCTTGTCACGGACCAGCAGATTCCCACCGGAAGCATATGAAATACCGCTTCCCCAATCAGCCATAAAAAGCTGTCAATGCCTGCCCAAAACTGGCTGATATCACACAAAGTTTTCGTTCCGTTTTCAAACAGATACAAACTGTCAATACAGTTTCTAAACCCAAAAATCAAACCGCCTGTGATAATTGCCGGTATCAGCGGCGCAAAAATCTCTGCCAGCGCAGTAATCACCCTCTGTAGTACATTCTGATTTTTCTTTGCCGCCTGCTTTACCGCATCTTTGGATACACCTTCAATTCCTGCTTCTTTTACAAAGTCATTATAAAAATCGGCTACTGTATTGCCTATAATTACCTGAAATTGCCCTGACTGTGTAAAACTTCCCTTTACTACTTTCATTGCTTCAATGGCCTTCACATCCGCCTTCCCCGGCTCCACCAGCGCGAAGCGCATTCTTGTCATACAATGTGAAACTGCTGCAATGTTTTCTTTTCCGCCTACCAGTTGTAACAACTGCTTTGCGTCCTCTGCATATTTCCCCATACTTTCCTTCCTCCACTCATATTTTAACTTGTTTAAACATGTTTTCTGATTTTGTTATATCATACTTGTTTAAACATGTTAACAGTTTTCACAAAATTTGTTTAAACAAGTTATTGACATTTCCCCACTCGGTTTCTATAATATAACTTACAACAGTTCTGCCATGAAATCATGATTAAGGGGCGTGAGAGCTTGCTCTCAAAACCCCTTAATTATGATTTCATGAGCGGAGCGCCCTCAAATGAAGTAAAAGATGAGCTGCACATATAGCGACGGATGCGAAGCAGACGCTTTTACGAATGGCACGTCTGAACTATCACAAACTGCCATTTACAAAAAATCAGAATGCTTTGAAGGGAGTATATCTGTAAAATGCCAAAATCAATATATGAAACGATATACAAAGATTTAAAACAGAAAATTGAAGATGATGTCTTCGCTTATCAGGAGCTTCTTCCTTCGGAAAATACGCTGATCCAAACCTATGACTGCTCCCGCAATACTCTGCGCCGGGCGGTGGCCCGCCTGGTAACTGACGGCTATGTGCAGACCATGCAGGGAAAAGGAGTACGAAATATCTATCAGCCAGTCACGCAGACTGCTTTCACCATCGGGGAAATCGAAAGTTTCCGGGAATCCGCTGTGCGCAACGGTCACCGCGCCTTTACCAAAGTCCTTTTGTTCACCGAGTTTGCAATCAGCAAAAAGCAGTCTCTATATACAGGTTTTCCCGCAGGCACTGACGTTTATTATATCCAGCGTCTCCATTATCTGGATGACATGCCGCTGATTCTTAACCATAACTATTTCTTAAAAGAAGTCATTCCCGGCCTCACAAAAGAAATTGCGGAAAACTCTATTTATCAATACCTGGAAGAAACACTGCACATGACAATCGTAAACAGCAAGCGAATCATGACCGTGGAAAAAATGACGCAGATTGATGAAAAATATTTGAAGATGAATGTCGAAGATTATAATTGTATGGCTGTAATCAGCAGTCAGACCTACAATAGCGACGGTGTCATGTTTGAATATACACAGTCCCGACACCGCCCGGATTATTTTCGTTTTTATGACAATGCGGTACGAAAATCAATTTGATTTTAGCCCATGCCTTTTGTTTGCAGGCATTACAAAAGCTATAAACGGTTAAAAAATATAACCCGGAATTTCCAGTTCCGGGTTGTTTTTGTTTTGCCATGATTCTGTAGCTTATCTGCCTTAACAGAAGAGCTAAAAATGGATTTAGAACGGAAACATCATTTAGTTACTTTACCGCCATAGAAAGTTCCTTCGCACTGCAGCCTGTTATCTTACGAATCAGCTCATAATCCATCCCCTCACGAACCATATTTCGAACAATGGAAATTCGTTCTTTTCTTTCTCCTTCCATCCTTCCTTCTGATTTTCCTTCCATTCTTTCATCCTTCAAAAGTTCATCCAGTGCTTTACACACAGTTAGTCCCTCCTTCTTAATTTTTTCCGTTAACAGTTTTCTGTCCAGGTATATGGCCACCGCCCATGCGGTATCTTCCTTCATCCGCAGAAATCTTTCTGTTTTTATCAGTTCTTTTAATTTTGCCTTATCATTCCGACATTGCATTGCAGTAAAAAAGTCTTTTAAATCAGTTTTAAAAGCTCCTGCATCAAGAAAATCTGCTTCTGCCAGTATAAATTTATAGTCCGGCAGCTTATCACCAAGAATATTCTGCATTTCCTTTGGAATGTTATATAACTCTGATAATTTCTGTCTGCCCTCAAAATGACCGGTTCCCAAATACAATACCACTGTCACTACCGGCAGAAGAAAGTCACTTTCACCTATTCTGCTCTTCTTTTCCCGATAATCCAGTTTTTCTTCTTTCTGCCTTTCTTCCGTCTTTCTTTTTCTGATTCCTTTAATTCTGTGCTCAAACTCACAGGCATCATAAACCATCACCCGTTCCGGCATACTATAATCAGATTCTGTTTCCAGCTCCAATCCGTAATAGATATTCCGTTCCCTGTCCTTCATTAATATATCCCTGCTCATCTCTCCGTTCCCGGAAAATGACGGATAGCGCCTGTGTATGTATTCAATCCCTTCTGCACAGATAACCTCTTTTCCCTGGTAAATAACAACGTTAAGCAGTTCTGCAAACCTCTTACGATCAGCAAAAAAATCTTTCCCTGCCAAATCCTTTTTTCCCATATACCCCTTTCCGGCCGCTCTTTTACACCGTATAGCTCCAGGTGCTACAGCCATTTTCTGTTTTGCCTGTGAAATATGGCTGACACGCCGAAACCGGATATCCCCGGTTATCTGTCCCGAACGGAACATAGATTCCACTTTGAAGTCTTCCTTCGAATAAGTTAATTATAAGTGTTACGTCTTTTGATGTCAACAATAAAAGCAAAACAAATTTTTGTTATTACGTTTTTATCATGTGTTTGTTGACAACGCACATCAAATTGACTATAATGTACTTGTTCAATAAGTACACTTATAAAGGATAACCCATACTATGGAAATTATCATCAGTAATAATGCCAACAAACCAATCTATGAGCAGATCACATCACAAATAAAGGCCATGATCATGAGTGGCGAACTGCAGGCCGGAGAAGCGATTCCCTCCATGCGCTCTCTTGCCAAGTCCATTCATGTAAGCGTTATTACCGTACAAAAGGCCTATGAAGATCTGCAAAGAGATGGCTTTATTGAAACTACCGTAGGGCGGGGCAGCTTTGTATCGGCACAAAATAAAGAATTTTATCAGGAGGAGCAGCAGCGCATTGCAGAGGAGCATTTACAGACCGCCGCCGAAATTGGACGAATGAACCATATTTCCCTTGAAAAACTGGTGGAGCTGCTTTCTATGTTTTATTTGGATGAGGATTGATGGGGGTGGAGTTTGTGTATTATGCAGGACGCCCGGATAAATTACTAATTCTTCGTCACCACGCTTCCGCTCTGTAAAAACGTAGCAGCACTAAGCTCGTGAGTTGCCCGCAACTTAAAAGTTGCAAGCAACTCTTAACCTCGCTAAGTGCTGACGTTTTTATAAGGGTTCCTTAAGAATTAGTAATTTATCCGGGCTGGCTGCAAAATATCACTAACTAACTATAAACGATATTACGAGGAGGTGGATTATGGATTATATATTGGAGGTGGAACGGGTTTGTAAGACTTTTCCTGGGCGGAGGAATATGAAATCGGCTTTTACATTAGATAATGTGTCTTTTTCACTGCCTTATGGATCTATTTTGGGTTTTGTGGGGGAAAATGGAGCTGGGAAGACTACTACTATCGGCTGTATTTTGAATACGATTGTGAAAAAGGAAGGAACTATTAAATTATTTGGCAGGGAAATGAAAGATGGGGACACTGATCTGCGGGAAAAAATTGGTGTTGTTTATGATGGGGATAATTTTCCTTCTTATTGGAACGCCGGAGAGTTGTCTCAAATTATGCGGGGATTTTACAGGAATTGGGATGATTCTTTGTTTCGCTTCTATCTGGACAGGTTTCAATTGCCTGTCGGTCAGAAACTGAAACACTATTCAAGGGGGATGCGTATGAAGCTTGCTATTGCCGCCGCAATATCCCATCATCCTCAATTACTGATTTTGGATGAGACAACCAGCGGACTTGATCCGATCATGCGCGATGAAATGCTGGATATTTTTCTTGAATTTGTGCAGGAGGAAGATCATTCTATTTTATTATCCTCTCATATCACAAGTGATCTGGAAAAGGTTGCAGATTATATTACCTTTATTCACAATGGAAAGATCATTATGACTGCCTCAAAAAACGATCTGGTATATAACTTTGCTGTTATGCGTTTAAAGGAAAGTCAGTTTCAGGCCCTGGAGCCTGGGGACATTCTCGCCTATAGAAAGCGGGATCTGCAGATTGATGTGTTAGTTAAAAATGGAAAAGAAGCCGGCCGCAAGTATAAAGACGCTGTGATAGACCATACTTCCATTGATGAAATTATGTTATTACTCATTAAGGGGGAGCAAGTTTGAAAGAAAAACTCTTTCAAACTCCCTGATTTGAACGCCCGCTAAAGCGGGCAGATAGGAGCAAATATGACAGGACTTATGAAAAACAATTTATCGGCTGTTTTTGCGGGCGCAAAAATATTCTCTATTTTTATGCTTTTGTTTGGCGCTTTCAGCGTTGCTGTTATTAGCCAGTCTCTTTTAATCGGATTTGCAATGACAGGAATCATTGGTTTTTGTGTATGCGCAATCACTGCGTCCAACGAGGAATTTTCCTCAAAATGGGGAAAGTATAAACTGACTTTGCCGGTAACACGGGCGGACATTGTCAAAAGCCTGTACGCAAATTTTGTTATCTGGCTGTTAACCGGAACTGTATTTGCCGGAATCGGCGTCAGTCTGTCCTGGCTCTTTCATGGATGTCCCTTTGATTACCCTGTTGATATCCTTTCCATGTTTGCACTTGGAATCAGCATAAGCCTTTTTATGGGCGCTGTTTACTTCCCCTGTTTCTACTGCAGCGGTGGTGAGAAAAGCACAGTTTTTTTCATTATTTCTCTGCTGAGTGCATTCGGCATTGTTCTGGTGATTGTCAGCATAACGAATGATCTGCTGCCTGAATTACTATCTCCGGGAATTACTGTCACCCTCACCGGAAATGCCATTTTATTTTCAGGTTCACTGCTGGCTTTCCTACTGTCCCTCCCACTGACCATCAGACTTTTTAAAAGAAAAGAGTGCTAAACTATCCCAAGCACCAGCGTAATCGTGGCAAAGGAAACCACAGTGGAAATGGCAATTCCCTGGGACAAAATTCTGGTATCCTCTCCATTCCGCTCCGCCAGCATCAGGGGCATACTTGCCATAGGCATGGAAAGCATCAGGGTAAAGGCCAAAACCATGTTTTGATCTACCTTTACAGCCTTTAGTAAAAAAGCTGCCGCCATTGGAACAAGCAGCATACGCAGCCCCAGAAATCCATACAGCTTTTTATTGGAAAAAAGCTGCTTAAAGGAAACAGCGGCAACAGATGCCCCCAAAAGAATCATTGCAAGAAAGGTATTGGCATCCCCGGTATAAATACACACATTTCCAATGATTTCCGGTATGGGAAGTTCAAACCACACAATCATAATGGAAGCAATTCCGCTGATCATCCCCAGATTCAAACTAAATCTGTGTCTTGCCTGCTTTTTCTCCGCCGCATTTTCTTCGATTTCTGTTCTTTCTTTCTTTTTTCCCATTATAAAATAACCATGCGTATAGAAAAAAAGACTGTAAAGCACATTGAAAATAATCACATACAGCATGGCATCCCCATGAAGCATTGCCCTTGCCAGTGGGAGGCCAATAAATCCCACATTGGTGTACACTGTCATCATGTGGTAAAATTTTTCTTCCCCTTTTTCTATTCTTAAAAGCTTTGGCAGAATACTTCCCAGCAAAATCAAAATCCCATAAATTCCAATGGAAATCCCCACTGCCTGCAGGATTTCCTGATGGGTGGCGGTTATTTTATCCTCAATAATGCAGGCAATGGACAAGGCCGGATTACACAAATCCACCACAAGCGCAGACAGCTTTTTATTTGTATTTTCCTCCAATATTCCTTTCTTATATAAAACATATCCCATAAATGCCATCAAAAGTATGACCGACATGTTCTTTAGTATAATCAGAATCCCCATGACACATTTCTTCCTCTGTTCCTGCTTCCACAGCCAATTCTCTGCCTTCCATATGCCCCATAAATTTTTTAAAATCCAAGCTTAATATTTACAGGGTTTTCCATCCTGTCAAAATCAGGATACTTATTTAAATTATCTGTAAGAATCCGCATCATTCTGGGCATATAGGATTTCTGTCTGTCCCCGGCAATATGAGGGGTAATGATCAGATTGTCAACCTCCCACAAAGGAGAATCAGCCGGGCAGGGCTCCTCTTCCAGCACATCCAGAATTGCCATGCGCAGTTTTTTATTCCGCAGGACGTCTACAAGATCCTCCGTCTTTACAATCGGTCCCCGTCCCACATTCATTAAAACAGCAGACGCCTTCATATGGGAAAGAAATTCCTTATCCACCATGTGATGGGTTTCTTCCGTAAGAGGCATACAAATCACCAGATAATCACAGTCAGATACCGCTTCTTTCATGTGCCCGGTGGTAAATACATGATCCACGTATTCTGAACTGACAGGCACCAGATTCACGCCTGTAACTTCCATATCAAAGCCTTTCGCACGCTTTGCAACCTCCAGCCCTACCTTTCCCATTCCAAGAATGGTAAGCTTTTTATCCATCACCTCATCCAGATGGGTTTCCATATCCCATTTATGCTGTTTAAATGCTTCATAAAACCGGTAAGTATTACGCTCTAAATTCAACAACATACAGATCACATATTCTGCAATGGTAACAGAATTAATCCCTCTCGAATTGGATACAAAAACTCCCATTTCATCCAGCAGATGTTTTGGCATGGCGTCTATTCCTGCCTGTCCGCTGTGCACCCATCGTAAATTTTTCATCTGTTCAACCAGCTGGGGCTGCATGTCATAACCATAGGTAAAGAGCACTTCTGTTTTTGCAAGCTGCTCCCCGGTAAGCACCGAAAGATCTTTTACATGCTCCACCTGATACTGAGGGCATTTTTCTTTCAGCATAGCCTGATACTCTTCTTCTAATCCTAATGTTGATACGATAAACATAACTTTTCTATCCTTTCACACCGCCTGCATTTAAGCCTGCAATAAAATATTTCTGAGTTAAAATAAAAAATACAATAATGGGAATTGCCGAAATGGTAAGCCCTGCCAGCAGAACAGACCATTCTGCGTGCATCTCTCCCTGAAAAGCCAAAAGGCCGATAGGCACTGTCTTTTTCGCTTCTCCACTGATGAAAATAAGAGCAAAGGTAAACTCATTCCATGCATAAAATGCTGTCAGAACAATCATTGTCATGATGATTGGCTTACTCATAGGCAGAAACACATGGGACAGAATCTGAATGCTTTTGCAGCCATCCAGGCGCGCTGCCTCCACATAGGCCCGATCAATATCCTTAAAATAATTGTAGGTAAGCATAAAGCAAAGTGGCATCTGAAATGCTGTATAAATCAGGATAAGCGCCAGCCTGGTATTATACAGATGAAGTGCCTGCAGTTCCTGATACAAGGGAATCAGACTGACAATAGGCGAAAACATCAGTCCCCCCACTGCAAGGAGATGAAACAGTCTTTTTCCCTTAAATTCAAACACTACAAGAGAAAAGGCATATAAACTGCAAACTGCCACATTTAACAGGCAGGTGCCAACTGTGACGATCAAACTGTTTCTAAAATACCTTGATATTCCCGTATTCCAGGCCTGTACATAATTGGAAAAAAGCCAGTTTTGGGGCAGGGCCCACAGGTCTTCAAATATCTCGTTGGTGCTTTTTAAAGAGCTTAATGCCATCCACACAACAGGAATTAAAATCAGTACAAAAAACAAAAACGGTACAATTCCTAACAGAAACTGAAAAAATGATGCCTTTGTTATGTTTTTCCTTTTCAAATGCTGCCATCCCCCTTCTTCTTTTTCTTAATTCCGGAAAAGGCGCCTGTCTGAAACAATGCCAGTACCGCTGAAAACAGCAGAATAATATTACCGATTGCCGATGCATACCCAATCTTTCCATGAACAAATGCATTCTTATACAAAATCGTACTGAGCACTTCGCTGGAGCCATAAGGACCTCCGTTGGTAATGATGTAAACCTCGTTAAATACCAGGAAGCCGCCGCTTGTAGTGATAATCATGACCATAAGTATGGTATCCTTAATCATGGGCACTGTTACCCGGAAAAAGGTCTGTACCTTTGATGCGCCGTCTAACTTGGCGGCCTCTAAAATATCCATTGAAATTCTCTGAATGGCCACAATAAAAAGCATCATGGTATAACCAATTGCCTTCCACTGGGACACCGCAATTACTGCAAAAATCGCTGTTTTCTCATCCCCCAGCCATCCTCTTGCAAGATTTCCCATGCCGATTGCTCTTAAAAAACTGTTTAAAATTCCCTGGGGTTCAAACACGAAAGTAAACAAAAGGCCGATAACGGTAAGTGAAATCAGGGACGGGATAAAAAATGTAGTGCGGTACACTGTTGACAGCTTCCGCCATTTCATATTTTCCAGAATTGCCGCCAATATAAGAGAAAATCCCACTTGAAAAATAAGGGATATAACAATATAAAAAATATTATTTTTAAATGCTATCCAAAAGCCATCATTTCTAAAAAGTTTAACGTAATTTTTCAGACCTATAAATTTCTTTGAACCGGAAAAAAGCTCCCAGTCAAGTACTCCATAACGGAGATTTTGAAAAATGGGATAATATACAAAAAGCAGCAATAAAACAAGCCCAGGAATGATAAAAAGATAAGGCGTAATTTTATTTTTTTCATGTTAAGCCTCCTTTAAAATGTCTCCTGTCAGGGAACAGGGACTGACTTATTTATCAGCGTCCCTGTTCCCCAGGTTTACCACAGATTTACTCTGCCTTTAATTCTCCTGCTGTTTTTTGCACATCAGCCATTACTTCTTCCGGTGTCATACCGCCGCCTGCCATCCGCTGAATATCAGCCAGGTATGCTGCTACCAGTTCGCTGTCCATTGCATTGTCAAGCCACAGATTAATGCTGGATGCTGCCTTAATGGTCTCTGCAATCTCTACCACCTTTTCATCTGCTGTGTCTGTATTAATTGCTCCGTCTACACAACTGATCATCTGTGTGTCCTTAACCATCTTTGCTGCAACTTCTTTTGATGTAAGATATTTTAAAAATTCTACTGCTTCATCAGGATGCGCAGTATCTGCTGATACCATAAAGCCCTGTGGTGCACCGGTAAGTGCATTTTGATCTCCGTCCCCTTCTTTAATGTCAGGGAAGTCAAACCATGACCATTCAAATTCCGCCGGCTGAATATACTGTACCTGATTGAACTGTTCATAGTAAATTGCCGCTTTTCCTGTAATAAAGTCATTAATTCCCGTGTCATAAGAGGTGGAATTAAAATCAGGTGTAAAGTATGGCGTCATGTCGTTTAAGCGTTTCAGAGCCTCTACATACTGTGCATCACTGAAATCACCTTCCATTGCATAGTCTGCTGCAAGAGTGTCAGCACCCACCATACGCTGATTCAATGTGGTCATATAATGACCTGTTGCCCAGTCTTCCTGATTGCCCAGAGAAATGGGAATATAATCTGTCTTGCTGATGGCATCTAAAACTGTCATGAAGTCTTCCCAGGTTTCCGGCACCTGAAGATTAAGCTCGCTGAAAATTTCTTTATTATAATAGAAAGCTTTCCCATCCATTACAATTGGAATACCATAAATTTTCCCATCAAAGGTAAAAGGCCCAAACTGATTTGCTATGATTCCGTCTGACCATGCGGTATCCCCGCTGATGTAACTGCTTAAATCTAAGGCTCTTCCTCCGTCTGCAAAATTCTGCGCATAGACGCCGCTCCATGCAAAATAAATATCAGGTGCTTCGTTGCTTGCCAGCTTTACACTGATTTCCTGCTTATAATTGGCATTATCCGCACTAGTCATCACTACCTTAACTCCAGGATGAGATTCCTCAAAGGATGCTGCTGCTTCATCAAAAAACTGCTTTGACGCTCCGTCAGAAAATCTGTGGAATACTGTTATTTCAATATCTCCGCCAGATGTGCTTTCCACATTTGTCTCGGCGGTGTTTTCCACGCTTTCCGTATTCTCCACATTTTCCGTTTTACCGGAACTGCCACAGCCTGCCAAAAGCCCCACTGCCATAAGCCCTGACAGAAGTACACTGATTAATTTTTTACTCTTCATAATAATACCCTCTCTTTCCCTCTAATACTCAACTAAATGCATATATCTTCTGATGTCCAGTGAATGATCCCTCTCTTTGGCAATTGCCTTGGAGAACATCCGGCAGATATTGTTAATCACAAGTGCGCCCAAATACCCTTTATATTCTTCCTCAACATCCATAAAATCTACATCTTTCATATCAATTTTAAAGATTCTGTCCGTATACCTTTCAAGGAAGGCAAGGGCACGCTCCTCTAAAAACCTTGTCTGATCCAGCCCCATCAGCATAATCACCGGACTGTTCTTTTCAATAATTTCAAAAGGTCCGTGGAAGAATTCTCCTGCGTGGATGGGAATTGCATTAATCCACTGCATTTCCATCATATAACAGTTGCAGAATACATAAGCCTGCGAGTAAGAGCTTCCGCTTCCAAGAGAATATAAAACCCTGTCCTCTCTGCAGGCACGTCCAAATTCCGCTGCCCTGTCTGCATACTGCTTCTTTGCCCCGTCAACCACCTTCTTTAAGGCTTCCAGATTCTTTACCATGCTGTCAAAAATCTGAATTCCTTCCTGGGCCTGCAGGATTCCTGCTGTCAAAAGATACATCACTCCATAACTGGTATCAATAGGATCTGCAGTCTCGTAATACCCATACTTTACAAAGAATTCTCCTTCTTTCTGCAATACGGAATCATCCACCATTGCAATTGTAATAACCGTTGCTCCTTTTCCTTTTGCGTATCTGGCTGCCGCAACTGTTTCCGGCGTCATTCCTTCCTGTGAACAGAGAATTACCACTGCATCTTTATTCACAGCCGGCGAATTCCGATAAATAAATTCGTTTGAATTTAAATACTCACAGGAAAAATTTTCTGCTTTTGTGTCTACCAGAAACTGGCTGGGGTACATAAGTGCCGAAGAACCGCCGCATGCAATCACATACATCCTTCTGAATTTACGGTCTTCAATCCCCTTTAAAACTTCTTTTACATTCTCTAATACTTTTACTTCAGGATAATTCATATTCTCCTCATTTCTACGCCGCTTTTTTCGCTAACCATAAGGGGTGTCCCCCAAGGTGCGTCGTCCGCTGTTTTTTCGTACTTGTGTCATGACTGTTATTTTGGTACAACCGGTAGTACCAGTTCTGATATAAATAAAATACCATGCGGCAGAATAAATGTCAATATCTTTCATAAAAAAGATTTTGGGGAATTATTGTTCTTTTTTGAAAGTAAATATGCCTTGAAAATCAGGTTATGTTTTATCCTTAACTTTGCTTTGGCTGATCAGAATATCCTGGATATCAAAGTGTTTGCCGGCGACAGCTTTGATGCTTTTTCTGTCCTTGTTCCGTATGGCTTCAATCAGAGCTTTATGCTCCTTTTGGGCAGAATCCACACGGGTAGGATAGATTTCCGTTATCATAAAAAATTTGCGTTCTGATATGGCATACAGGGAGCTTAAAAGTGCCGGATAGATGCTGTTATGGCTTGCTTTTGCAATCTGTAAGTGAAATGCCACATCGCATTCATTAAATTTCTTTACATGCTTACGGAAACTTTCCATCTTCTCATAGATAACTTCCAGTTCATGTATATCTTCTTTTGTGGCTACTTTTGCCGCCTTGAGACAGACTTCCATTTCAAGCACAGACCGGACTTCCACGATATCCATTAAATAGTTCTGGTTATCAAACACTACACTTTCCAGATAATCCGCCAGTTTTTCATCCTGCCTGTTGGATACATATGCACCTTTTCCCGGGATCACCTCAATCAGACCTTTATCGCTTAAAACGCGCAGCGATTCCCTCAGCATATTTCTGCTGATTCCAAACTCCTCCGCCATTTTACGCTCTGAGGGGAACTTTTCCCCCACTTCCATCTCCCGAATCTTTCCCTCTAACTTTTCCAATATCTCACTGCTTAATAACGTTGCCATGTGTCACTCTTTTCCCCCATCATTTATCAAAAAGCACCAAAATGCTGAATGGTTTCCTCCGCCTTAGAAGCTCCCGCCTGCAGGCAGGATAAAATATCTTTCTCATTCATTCTTGCAAACATAAACCCTGCAATAAAGGAATCACCTGCCCCTATGGTATCCACCGTCTCCACCTTTCTTATTCCATGCCTGTAAAACTTTTCTCCATCATAGGCAATACTTCCATTTTCTCCCAGGGTTGCAATCACGCATTTGGTAGAATTTCTGTATGCATTTTTCAAATAATCCCGAATAAATTCATCCTCTTTTGTGTAAGAAAAAAAGGCGTACTGTACTGCATCCAGTACCTGATCCCGATTTTTATAATCCAGCTTGTTTCCAAAGTCGTAGCACCAGACAGCCTTACCTGATAAATCAGCTATTTTTTCGTCTATATTCCCATAGACAGAAGTGTGGATTAAGTCAACTGACTGAATCAGCTCTTCATCCTTTGTATTCAATTTAAATTGTTCCAGTACTCCCTGACGGTAGGCTAAAAATTTCCTGTCGTTTCCCTCCAAATCAACTTCTGTAACCGCAGTCTCGCCTTCCATCACATGAACCCTGCTTACATCAACCTTTACATCCTGCAGCTCCTTTAATACAAGCCTGCCATTTTCATCATTTCCAACTGCACCAAGATAAGCGGACTCAGCTCCCATCTGGCACATATATACCGCAAAATTTACGGAACATCCGCCAACATACTTTTGCCCACGATTTACATAATGATCAATGCAGTTATCACCAATTGCCAATGTTTTCATATACCAATCCTCCATGCTGCCAACCACCTGAAAATTGAAGTGCTGGCACAAATTTGCCTATTGAAAAATAACTTCTCAATACGAATTCCTACAGCTCAGATTTGGTACTACCAGTTATGCCAATTATAAAATAGCTGTCGTAATTTTGTCAATTGTATTTTATTTTATGTGAGCATGGCCTATATTAGTATATTATAAATTAGTAATTTAT
>VSNT01000050.1 GCA_009774465.1 Lachnospiraceae bacterium | reverse complement strand
CTTATAAGGCAGTGCCTTGCGGCAGCGGCAGGGTATGATGGGGTGCTTCCTGTGCTTCCCATGAAGGATACAGTATATTTAAGTGAGGATGGAGAAAAAATAACTTCCTTATTAAATAGAAGCCAGATTTTTGCCGGACAGGCCCCGGAGGTATTTACATTAGGGGCTTATTACCGGGCAAATAAGGCTTTGTTTCCGGAAAAAATATTGAAAATTAACGGTTCTACGGAACCGGCTGTGATGGCGGGGATGAAGATCAGAATGATTCCGGGGGATGAGAAAAACTTTAAAATAACAACCAGGGAAGACTTGAAGCGGTTTGAAGAAACAGTGGGAAAGGCACGGGAATTTTAATGAAAATAGGGATGCTTGCATGGGAATGTTTTGGAAAAGAAGATATGGCGGCAGCGTTTATGGAATTGGGGCACAGTGTGGTACAGTGTCCTTTTTCAGATGATTCGGAGGCGGACGATCCGGCGGCTGTTCAAAAGCTTGAGGGGAGCATCCGGAAAATATCTCCTGACTTTCTGTTTTCCTTTAACTATTTCCCGGTTGTTGCAATTGCCTGCAAGAATTTAGGGATGCCTTATATAGCATGGGTTTATGACAGCCCCCATGTAAGGATGTATCATTATTCCATTATCTATCCCACCAATTATGTTTTTGTGTTTGACAGTGCTGTTTATATGGAATTCCATAAGGCAGGTATTTCTACGGTTCATTATCTTCCTATGGCAGCCAATACAAACCGCTTAAAGGAGATGAATGACTTTGCGTCCTTTGAAAAGACAGGGTGGAAGCTGGAACATCAAATTGCATTTGTAGGCTCTCTTTATACGGAAAAGCATCAGTTCTATCAAAGGCTGACCAAAATTTCCGATTATACCAGAGGGTATCTGGAAGGGTTGATGGAAGCACAGAAGCTGGTTTATGGATACAATTTTATACAGGAATTATTAAATAAGGAAGTGATTGAGGATATGCGCAGGTCGTTTCCCATGCAGGTGCGGCCGGGAGGTGTGGAAAGTATTGAGTATTTGTTTGCCCAGTATGTAATTAACCGCCAAATTACTGCTTCCGAGCGGTTGGAATTATTAAGCCTTGCAGCAGAAAAATTTGGTCTGGATTTGTATACGCCGGATCAGACGCTTAAATTTACCGGCTGTGTCAATCATGGGGCGCTGAACGCCTACACCTATGCCCCTTATGTGTATAAAATGGCCGCAATTAATTTAAATATTACCCTGCGCAGTATATTTAAGGGAATACCTCTTAGATGCTTTGAGATAATGGGAGCGGGGGGCTTTCTGCTGACTAATTTTCAGGAAGATTTTCTTTCTTTTTTTAAGCCGGGAGAGGACTTTGTATATTATGAAAGCAAGGCAGATTTGATGGATAAGATTTCTTATTATATTAAGAATGAAAATGAAAGGTGTCAGATTGCAGAAAATGGCTTTTGGAAGGTAGCGGCAAAGCATACTTTTACCCACAGGGCAGAAGAAATGATCAGTTACCTGGATTAAGCTGCTTTCAGGCAGCTGTTTGGCAATAAGAAGAACATAAGCCGGGAGGAAAACAAGTTTGAAAGCATATGTATTACACGGAATTGGAGATTACCGCTATGAAGAAACGCAGGTTCCTTATGTAGAATCAGGAACAGTTCTGGTGCGCGTGAGGGCAGCCGGAATCTGTGGCTCTGATATTCCCAGAGCATATCGGACAGGCGCTTATTCCCACCCTTTAATTATAGGACATGAGTTTGCAGGAGAAGTGGTTCAGACAGGTGAGGGAGTGGATAAAAGCTGGATTCATAAGCGGGTGGGAGTATTTCCCTTAATTCCCTGTATGAAGTGTCCCCAATGTGAAAAAAAGCAGTATGAAATGTGCAGCAATTATAATTATTTGGGTTCAAGAACTGATGGCGCATTTGCAGAATATGTGCGGGTGCCGGAGTGGAATTTGATTGAGCTGCCGGAGCTGGTTACAATGGAACAGGCCGCCATGCTTGAGCCTATGGCGGTGGCGGTGCATGCAATCAGGCGGATTCAGCCCCATACTAAAGATCAGATTGCAGTGTGCGGGCTTGGAACGATTGGCCTGTTTGTGGCAATGTTTTTGCTGGAAATGGGATGTCAAAATGTATATACAGCTGGAAATAAGGACTTTCAAAAAAGTATGGCGGAAAATATCGGCATAAAGAAAGAAAATTTCTGCGATATACGGGAACAGGACTTTTCAGGCTGGCTTTTGGATAGAACCAAAGGAGCAGGCGCAGATGTGTTTTTTGACTGTGTGGGAAAAAATGAAGTGATAAATCAGGGGATTTTAGGTCTTGCCCCAAAAGGAAAGATGATGCTGTTGGGGAATCCGGCATCAGATATGAATCTGGAGAAAAATTTATATTGGAAAATTCTGCGCAGGCAGCTGCAGCTGTTTGGCACGTGGAATTCCTCCTTTACTCATGAAAAAACAGACGACTGGAATTATGTGCTGGAATGCCTGCAAAAGCAGCGCATTAAACCGGAAAAGGTGATTACCCATCGATTGGACATGGAATCATTTCTGGATGGATTTGAAATTATGCGCGATAAGAGGGAGGATTATATTAAAATTCTGTTATTGCTTGGAAATGATTGAAAAACAGAAGTATTTATTAAGGAAATCGAAATCAGGCAAATATATGAACAGCTGGAATTTGATTTTAAAATATAAATTTTTTCATACTTCCGTATACGGAATCTATCCATAGGTATAATAAGTTATAATAATACCATATATGGAAGGGAATACGGATAAAAAGATGAAAGCACAAGACATATTAGTGGAAAGAATTAATAATTTATGCAAGGAAAAGAGAATGACCTATTATGCCTTGTCCTATGCTTCGGCAGTTCCAATGACCACATTGATGCATATTGTGGATAAGTCAACGGCAAATCCGGGAGTTATGACCATTGGAAAGCTTTGTGAAGGATTTGGGATTTCTTTAAAGGAGTTCTTTGATGCTCCTGAATTTGATGAAATAGTTCATTTGGACATGTAAATGCTAGTACTTTGGTACATTTTTTTAAAAAGTTTATTTTTTTTAGGGTGACTTGATTTTATGTGTGTGATATACTAGCTGTATATAAGGTGCAATTGAGTTATGTGACATGAATACAGGAGGTTTTATATGACTAAAGCAGAAATTTTGAAACAAGAGATTTTGAAGCAGTACAAGAGTGTAAGACAGTTTGCCATAGACATGGAAATTCCTTACAGTACTTTGGTGACCGCATTGGACAGGGGAATTGAAGGAATGGCATATGGTACGGTAATTCGTATGTGTGACAGACTGAGTTTGAATCCGGTTGATTTTTCATCTCTTGAAAAAGGCGAAGTACTGGGTGAGAAGATCCTTGAAAATAGAGTTATGCAGTATTATATTCAGTTGAACAAAAAAGGACGCAAGAAAATCCTTGAAATGATGGAGGACTATGTTCAGCTTGAAAAATACAGGGAGCTGTAGGATCATGAAAGAACAGTTTGATTATCTGGTCGTTGGAACCGGGCTTTTTGGCTCGGTTTTTTCGTATGAAGCCTTAAGGCGGGGAAAGAAATGTCTGGTCATTGACAAACGGGACCATATTGCAGGGAATATCTATACCAGGGAAGTGAGAGGGATTCACGTACATGAATACGGTGCCCATATATTTCACACTTCAAATCGTAAAATATGGGATTATATGAACCGGTTTGCAGAGTTTAATCATTTTATAAATTCTCCAATGGCGATATACAAAGGAGAAATCTATAATCTGCCTTTTAACATGAATACCTTCAGCAGGCTGTGGGGAATTCAAACCCCTGAGGAGGCCAGAGAAAAGATCAGGGAGCAGATTAATGGCCTGTCCATAGGAGAACCTCACAATCTGGAAGAGCAGGCATTATCTCTGGCAGGTACTGACGTTTATGAAAAGCTGATTAAGGGATATACGGAAAAACAGTGGGGCAGGGACTGCCGGCAGCTTCCGGCGTTCATCATTAAGCGGGTTCCCCTGCGGTTTACCTATGACAATAATTACTTCACCGATCCTTTTCAGGGAATTCCTGTGGGAGGATACACTGCCATCATTGAAAAGATGCTGGAAGGAACGACGGTCAGACTGAATACGGATTACAGGGAGTTTGAGAAAAGTCAGAAGGCAGCAGCCGAACGGGGAGAGGATTATATTTCCTATGATAAAGTGATTTATACCGGCATGATAGATGAATATTTTGACTATTGTTTGGGAAATCTTGAATACCGGTCCCTCCAGTTTGAGGTGGAGGATATGCCGGAATGTGATAATTACCAGGGCAATGCGGTGATTAATTATACAGAACGGGAAATTCCCTATACAAGGATTATAGAGCATAAGCATTTTGAATTTGGAAAAGGGGAAGGTACTGTTATCACCCGGGAATATCCCAGAGCATGGAAAAAGGGAGACGAACCATATTATCCGGTAAATGACGAGAAAAACAACAGGCTTTTTGCTGATTATATGGGGCTTGCAGCGGGAGAAAAAAATGTATTGTTTGGCGGCAGGCTGGGGCAGTACCGATATTATGATATGGACAAGGTGATTGAAGCGGCCCTCCACATGGTGGAAGAAGAAATATAATTAATAAGGCGCAGATCTTTTAGATCTGCGCCTTTAACGTCAGCAATAACTGTTGAAAAGTAAACCACTGTAATTACTGGTCATATAGGGAACCGGGAAATTATGACCGGGATTTTTGTATGCAACAATGGTTTTGTTTACATATTCAATAGGATTTAAGGAAACCTGGTTTGTTTTACGCAGAACCGAGTTGGTAAAATCCTTTATGGCAGAAAATTGTCTGCGCCCTTCATCACCCTGCAATGAGCTTTTTAATGTATCTTCATCAAGAGAAAGCTGTCCGTTAAGCTCAAAGGAAAGCCCAAGCTTTTCAAGATCCGCCTGATAATAGCGGGAGGTTCTTGACATTTCATTTAACAAGTGACCGCTGCGGGGATTAAGATCAAGGTATTCAGCAGCAGCCCGGATAAAGGAGTTGTAACCGTCTACCAGATTGTTTACGTTTTCTGCAAGGGAATCCAGGTCTGTTTTAAGACCAATCTGCGTGGTTTCTCCTTCTGCAGTACTGATACCATTTAGGGTAACGCTGAACATTTTATCAATCGTAAAGTGATTGGAAGGAGCGCTGCCAGGCTCGCCATTTAAAAGAAACTCCGCATTGGAAGGCTCTCTGGCAATATAATCAAGTCCCATATATTCTACCGTACCGGCACGCTTGCTGGTCTTGTCGTCAGATACATGGAAAATAAGATCTTTATTGTTCTTAAGTCCTGTAGCAGAAGAGGCAAGGCGAAGCGAAGAATTGCCATTATCGTCCTTTACGATATCGGCATTAATCCCGATTTCCGCATTGGTAACCAGACGGGAAAGGCGTTCCTGCAGGTCCAAATTGGTTTCCCCTTCATGAACATTATATTGAAACTCGTAATTTAAATCGTTAATGGAGATATCAAAAGAATATGCTCCGGGTGCCAGCATTGCTCTTTCCTCCGAAGGCAGGAATGAACCCAGATTAACCTGATTCGAAGCCATAGCGGTTACTTCCAGCTCAAAAGAGGGCATGACGCCTTCCAGGGAACCTTCGCCAATGTACGCAGCATCTGCAATGCTTTCATTGGTGGAGTAGGCAGCTTTTTTGCCAAGCATTTCCTTTTCGTCCAATCCGCCGAGGGAAGCAATGGTGTTGCGAAGCGACCTTGCGTTTTCCTTAAGTCCAATTACAAATTTACGAGATTCCTTACTATTGTCCAGTTTATACAAAGGCGCATCTTTATTTAATTTTACAATGGAATTATAAATACCCCGAAGTTCGCTCTTTTTATGACTATCATACTGAGTAGAACTTTTTTTGGGCGCATAAGCAGTCAGATAATGGTTATAAACCACATTAAGCGCTGCATTGTATGACATAGTCAGCCCCTCCCTTCTTCCATGAATAATACCTGCTGTCAATACCGTTTGACAGAAAATCTTTCCTTCATTATTATAATATGTTATAGTTAATGAGGAAGTTTTTGTATTTAGGGCATAAAAACCTACTTTTATAAAAATATTCTATCACCGGACCAGTCAGAATTCAATGGGAAGAAGGTAATATTGGAGAATTTTTTTTCTGAAAAATATGAAATAACTTAAATTTCAATTGACTGGAAAGGGTGGATATGCTATAGTTAGTAAACGAGATAAGATTTAGGTCTTTTTTTTATGCTTAAAAATCCGGTAAAAGATTGGAGGAAGGATTATGCGTACTAAGATTACATTGGCATGTACAGAATGTAAACAGCGTAACTACAATACCACGAAAGATAAGAAGACGCATCCTGACAGGATGGAGACTAAGAAATATTGTAGATTCTGCAAAACTCATACAATGCACAAAGAAACCAAGTAATTTCCGGCTGGCGGAAAGAGTTAAGATTGAAATTATAAATTTTCAATCTGCAGGTTTGTGTCTGCGCGGCATCCACAAACTTGTTTATGCGAATCTCAGAAAAGTTGAGATAAAAGCTGCGCAGAAATGAGGAGTAAAATGGCAGATTCTGCAAAAAAAGCAAAAGCAGTAAAACCCAGTTTTTTTAAAGGGGTTAAGACAGAATTTAAAAAGATTTCATGGCCTGACCGGGATTCGCTTTTAAAGCAGTCCGTAGCAGTAGTTTGTATTTCTGTGGTACTGGGAGCAGTGATTGCCATACTGGATTTCCTGATGCAGCACGGCGTGGATTTCCTGGTAAATCTGTAGAGTGAGGGTGATTGTATGGCAGAGGCGAACTGGTATGTAGTGCATACCTATTCCGGGTATGAAAACAAAGTAAAGGCCAATATAGAAAAAACAATCGAGAACAGACATCTGGAAGAGGAGATTTTGGAAGTTCGTGTGCCCATGCAGGATGTGGTTGAACTGAAAAACGGCGCAAAGAAGACTGTTCAGAAGAAAATGTTCCCGGGATATGTTTTGATTAATATGGTCATGAATGATGATACATGGTATGTTGTCCGCAACACCAGAGGCGTGACAGGTTTTGTGGGGCCTGGAAGCAAGCCGGTTCCATTGTCAGAAGCCGAAATGAAGCCTCTTGGAATCAAAACGGAAAATATTTCTGTGGATTTTGCGGAAGGAGACACCATTGCTGTAGTGGCAGGCGTGTGGAAAGATACCGTCGGTGTGGTACAGAGAATGGATTTTGGCAAGCAGACGGCTACCATCAATGTGGAACTGTTCGGCAGGGAGACACCCGTCGAGATCAGTTTTGCGGAAGTAAGGAAAATGTCCTGATAACAGAAATGTTTAATCATGATATTTATTGCAGGATTTACCCTGTATAAATATAAAGTAACTTTTAAATTAGTCTGCGCATAAAACGCGGACTGTGGGAGCAGAATGAGATTCTGCGCCATACCACGATGCGGTTCTGTCCTGTCGGGAATGTAAATGTTAAAAATGGATTTTATTCCTGAGAGATGATGGGAAAATTGCATTATTATAGGAGGTGCCACAATGGCAAAGAAAGTAGAAGGATACATTAAGTTGCAAATCCCTGCTGGCAAAGCTACACCAGCACCCCCGGTTGGTCCTGCACTTGGACAGCATGGGGTTAACATTGTTGAATTTACAAAGCAGTTCAACGCAAGAACAGCAGATAAGGGTGATTTGATCATCCCTGTTGTAATCACAGTATATGCAGACAGAAGTTTCAGTTTTGTTACGAAAACTCCCCCTGCTGCAGTACTTCTTAAGAAGGCATGCAATATCAAGTCCGGTTCAGCAGTTCCGAACAAGACAAAGGTTGCAACCATTTCAAAGGCTAAGATTCAGGAAATCGCAGAAATGAAGATGCCTGATTTAAATGCGGCAAGCCTTGAGGCTGCTATGAGCATGATTGCCGGTACTGCAAGAAGTATGGGTATCACAGTAGAGGAATAACCAGATATCAGGACTAATAAATTTGGAGAGTGGGAGACATGGATGTTCTGAGAAGATAAATTTTCAGGACGTGTCGTTTGAACCATAGGAGGAATTAATAATGAAACATGGAAAGAAATATATAGAGGCTGCAAAACAGGTTGACCGTTCAGTTGCATACGAGCCTGCTGAAGCAATTGCATTAGTTAAGAAGACAGCAGTTGCAAAATTTGATGAGACAGTTGAAGTCCACATCAGAACCGGATGCGACGGACGTCATGCAGAACAGCAGGTCCGCGGTGCTGTTGTACTTCCTAACGGTACAGGTAAAACCGTTAAAGTACTGGTATTTGCAAAAGGTGATAAAGTAAATGAAGCTGAAGCAGCAGGTGCTGATTACGTTGGAGGAGATGAGCTGATCCCTAGAATTCAGAATGAAGGATGGCTTGATTTTGACGTAGTAGTTGCTACACCGGATATGATGGGTGTGGTTGGACGTCTTGGTAAGATTTTGGGACCGAAAGGTTTGATGCCCAATCCCAAGGCAGGAACAGTAACTATGGATGTTACCAAGGCAATTAATGACATTAAAGCCGGTAAAATTGAGTACAGACTTGATAAGTCCAATATTATTCATGTTCCTCTCGGCAAAGTTTCCTTTGAGGAAGCAAAGCTTCAGGAAAACTTTGATGCTTTAATGGAAGCAATCGTTAAGGCAAAACCTTCAGCACTGAAAGGTCAGTATTTAAGAAGCATCACACTTACTTCTACTATGGGACCTGGTGTAAAAGTCAGTGTTGCAAAGTATTAATCTAAACCGGATGATAAGCCGCTCCTTTTACAGGGGCGGCTGAATTTTTGCACTGTTTGTATCCGGTGCTTTCGGACAGGTTGGAATATTTTTGAAAATGTGTTATCCTCTATATTATGAAAGGGAAAAACAGACGTCAAAAAAAAGAGAATAGCAGAACCAGCACAAAGAAACGCAGAATGGGAACCGGCGCAGTATTTGCCCTGACATTTTGCGCAGTGCTTTCCATAGGCATGGCAGGTATTTTGGTTATGACGCTTCTGAAAGGGGAAGGAACTGATAAGCAGGAAAAACCGGAGATAGTGGATGATAAGGGCTCCTCTTTTTGGGAAAAGATGCCGGAAAAGGAAGCCCAGGCGGAACCGGTAATGGAAATGGAAGTGCAAAATACAAGATACGGGCATGAGCTTGCCGATGCAGAATACATGAAGGAGAATCACATTCTGGCGTGGGAGAGCTCTCAGGCGGATACAGTGACATTTGGCTTCATAGGCGATATTTTGTTTGATGATGAATATGCCATCATGGCAAATCTTTTGCGGCGGGGCGCTACCATAGACAATGGAATTTCAGGAGAACTGCTTACCAGGCTGCAGGGGGTGGATGTGCTTGTGGCAAACAATGAATTTCCTTTTACGGAAAGGGGAACTCCTACGGAAGGCAAAACCTATACCTTCCGGGCAGACGAATCCACAGCCGCCTATCTTCATGATATAGGAGTGGATGTGGCAGTTTTGGCCAATAATCATATTTATGATTTTGGAGAAACCGGTCTTTTTGATACACTGGATGTGCTTGAACGGGCAGGAATTCCGGGGATTGGTGCAGGACGGAACTTAAAGGAAGCGTCGGCGCCTCTTTATTTTATTGTAAATGATATGAAAATAGCTGTGATAGCCGCCACTCAGATAGAAAGACTGGACAATCCGGATACGAAGGGCGCCACAGAAGAAAGCGCCGGTGTGTTCAGATGCTGGAATCCTGAAAAATTATATCAGGTGGTGGCGCAGGCGAAAGAACAAAGTGATTTTGTGATTGTGTTTATTCATTGGGGGACGGAAAACCAGGCGGAACCCGACTGGGCGCAGCTGGATCAGGCTCCCGAGCTTGCACGGGCAGGCGCTGATCTGATTATTGGAGATCATTCACACTGTCTGCAGGGGATTACGTATTTTGACGACACGCCGGTAATCTACAGTCTGGGGAATTTCTGGTTTAATTCTAAAACGCTGGACACCTGTATGGTACAGGTGACAATTGGCCGGGAAGGACTTGAGTCTTTTCAGTTTATTCCGGCAATTCAGTCTGACTGCCGGGTAAGTCTGGCATATGGCGAGGAGAAAAACAGGATTCTGGCCTACATGAGGGAATTATCACCGGAAGTAGTGATTGATTCAGAAGGATATGTTTCGAAAAATATTCATTGACATACAGGCCTGTATGTGTTATCTTAAATAAGGTCATTTTGACTATGCCGAAGACAGTAGGTGTCCCAAGCAGGAAGAAAAGCTTAAGGGACGTAAGGTTATCACCTACCGAGGAGAAGAGTTTTTATGGTAAATTCTGCCCTTCCACCTTCGGAAGGGTTTTTTTATCAATAAGCCGGCTCATAAAGAGAGACAATGTTTGATCCTTTCGGCACCAAAATCTAACAGGAGGTAAAAAACATGGCAAAAGTTGAACAGAAAAAACCTATTATTGAAGAGATTTCTGCCAGCATTAAAGATGCGCAGTCGGTTGTACTTGTTGACTATCGTGGACTTACGGTAGAACAGGATACCAGCCTTCGTAAGCAGCTTCGTGAAGCAGGCATCACTTACAAGGTTTACAAAAACACAATGATGAACTTTGCATTCAAGGGAACTGACTGTGAGAGTCTTACTTCTTATCTGGAAGGCCCCAGTGCGATTGCAATTTCAACAACAGATGCAACTGCTCCGGCAAGAGTGATTTGTAAATTTGCAAAAGAAGCAACTAAGCTGGAAGTTAAGGGCGGCATTGTAGAAGGCGTTGCTTATGATGCAAATGGAATTGCTGAGATTGCTAAGATTCCTTCAAGAGAGGAATTGATCTCCAGACTGCTTGGAAGCATGCAGTCTCCTATCACGAATTTTGCCCGCGTTATGAAGCAGTTAGCAGAAAAAGGCGGCGCAGAAGGATGCGAAGCGCCTGCTGAGGAATCAGCCCCGGCAGAAGAAGCCGCTGCAGAAGCGCCTGCTGAGGAATCAGCTCCCGCTGAAACACCTGCAGCAGAATAAAGAAAACAAATACGAACTTTTAAACGAACTATTTATTATGAATGGAGGAAATGAAAATGGCAAAGTTAACCGCACAGGAATTAATTGATGCTATCAAAGAGTTATCAGTTTTAGAATTAAATGATCTTGTAAAAGCTTGTGAAGAAGAATTTGGTGTATCTGCAGCAGCAGGCGTTGTAGTTGCAGCAGCAGGTGCTGGTGAAGCTGCAGCAGCAGAAGAAAAGACTGAGTTTGATGTAGAACTTACAGAAGTTGGACCTAACAAGGTTAAGGTTATCAAAGTTGTTCGTGAAGCAACCGGACTTGGACTTAAGGAAGCAAAGGATCTTGTTGATTCCGCTCCCAAGGTGCTTAAGGAAGCAGCATCCAAGGAAGAAGCTGACGAAATCAAGGCTAAACTTGAAGCAGAAGGCGCTAAGGTTACATTAAAGTAATCTCCCTGATAAAATAAAATTCAGGGCCGGCAGATGAAAAGCCGGCTGTCAGATCAAATGGCTGTGTGCCGGAAAACCGGCACACAGCTTAATCTTTATCCTGTTGCAAATTTTTCCCATCTTAGTAAAATTTTTGTTGACTCGATTTCGGGCTTGTAGTAAAATGTAAGGTGCACTATTGTGTTGAGTTATGCGTTTTGCATGGACAACGCTCATGGGCATTGCTGCATTTGCCAAATGTCTGCCTTACAGGCGCTTGGTTCATTGCTGTCATTATATCATAAAGAACGGGGTGAATAGTCAATGGAAAAGAACAGAATACGTCCTATTGCCGCAGGCAAGAACATACGTATGAGTTATTCACGACAGAAAGAGGTTCTGGAAATGCCGAACCTGATTGAGGTCCAGAAGGATTCCTACAGGTGGTTTCTGGAAGAGGGACTTAAGGAAGTATTTGATGATATTTCTCCGATTGCTGACTACAGCGGGCACTTGAGTCTTGAGTTTGTAGACTTTGAGTTGTGTGAAGAAGACGTGAAATATTCCATCGAGAAATGCAAGGAGAGAGATGCAACATACGCAGCTCCCTTAAAGGTCAGGGTACGTCTGTATAATAAGGAAAAAGAGGAAATCAGCGAACATGAAATTTTCATGGGCGACCTTCCGCTTATGACACAGACAGGTACTTTTGTAATTAATGGCGCTGAGCGTGTTATCGTAAGCCAGTTGGTTCGTTCTCCCGGCATTTACTATGCAATCAGTCACGATAAAATCGGAAAAAGACTGTTCTCCTGTACCGTAATACCCAATCGCGGTGCATGGCTGGAGTATGAAACAGATTCTAACGACATTTTTTATGTACGTGTAGACAGAACCAGAAAGGTTCCGATTACAGTTCTGATCAGAGCGCTTGGAGTAGGTACCAATGACGAGATCAGAGAGCTGTTTGGAGATGAACCCAAAATCGAAGCAAGCTTTTCCAAAGACGTTTCCACCAATTATCAGGAAGGTCTTTTAGAGTTGTATAAAAAAATCCGTCCAGGTGAGCCCCTTAGTGTTGAAAGTGCGGAAAGCCTTATTAACGCTATGTTCTTTGATCCCAGAAGATATGATTTAGCAAAAGTCGGCAGATATAAATTTAATAAAAAACTTGCATTTAGAAACAGAATCAGACACCACAAACTGGCAGAGGATGTTATTGATACTCTGACAGGAGAGGTGATTGCTGAGGCTGGTACAAAAGTAACGATGGAACTTGCTGATCAGATCCAGAATGCGGCAGTTCCCTATGTATATATTCAGACAGAAGAAAAGAATGTAAAGGTTCTTTCCAATATGATGGTGGATATTACAAATTTTGTTGAGTGTAATCCTAAAGAGCTGGGGATTACAGAACATGTTTATTATCCTGTTCTGGCACAGATTATTGAAGAATTCAGTGAAAATCCGGAAGAACTTGCTGAAGCCATTAAAAAGAATGTGCATGAACTGATTCCCAAGCACATTACAAAGGAAGACATTCTTTCTTCCATTAATTATAATATTCATTTGGAATATGGCATTGGCAATGATGATGATATTGACCATTTGGGCAACAGACGTATCCGTGCGGTGGGCGAGCTTTTGCAGAACCAGTACCGAATTGGACTTTCCAGACTGGAAAGGGTGGTTCGTGAAAGAATGACAACCCATGATGCAGAGGAAATTTCTCCCCAGGTACTGATCAATATCAAGCCTGTGCAGGCGGCTGTGAAGGAATTCTTTGGTTCCTCCCAGTTGTCACAGTTTATGGATCAGAACAATCCTTTAGGCGAGTTAACCCATAAGAGACGTCTTTCCGCACTTGGTCCCGGTGGTCTTTCCAGAGATCGTGCCGGATTTGAGGTCAGGGACGTTCACTATTCTCATTATGGAAGAATGTGTCCTATTGAAACGCCTGAAGGTCCTAACATTGGTTTGATTAACTCTCTTGCATCCTATGCAAGAATTAATGAATATGGATTTGTGGAGGCGCCTTACCGTAAGATCGATAAGAGCGATCCGGCCAACCCGCGTGTTACGGAAGAAGTAGTTTATATGACTGCGGATGAAGAGGATAATTACCATGTGGCACAGGCAAACGAGGTTCTGGATGCCGAAGGACATTTCGTAAGAAACAGTGTGGCAGGCCGTTACAAAGATGAAACATCCGAGTATCCCAAGGCAATGTTTGACTACATGGACGTATCTCCCAAGATGGTATTTTCCGTAGCGACAGCGCTGATTCCTTTCCTTGAGAATGATGATGCAAACCGTGCACTGATGGGATCAAACATGCAGCGTCAGGCAGTGCCGCTTCTTACAACGGAAGCGCCTGTAGTTGGAACCGGTATGGAGCCTAAGGCAGCGGTAGACTCAGGAGTGTGCGTGGTTGCCAAAAAGTCGGGAACGATTGATTATGTTTCTTCCAATTTAATTAAGGTGACCTGTGATGACGGGGAAAAGATGGAATACCATCTGACCAAGTTTTCACGAAGCAACCAGTCAAACTGCTATAACCAGAAACCGATTGTATTTAAGGGAAGTCATGTGGAAGCCGGACAGGTGATTGCAGACGGTCCTTCTACTTCTGATGGCGAGCTGGCGCTGGGCAAGAACCCTTTGATTGGCTTCATGACATGGGAAGGTTACAACTACGAGGATGCTGTTCTTTTAAGTGAAAGACTTGTGCAGGAGGATGTATATACTTCCGTACACATTGAAGAATATGAGGCGGAAGCCAGAGATACCAAATTAGGACCGGAAGAGATTACAAGAGATGTTCCCGGAGTAGGTGATGATGCTCTTAAGGATCTTGATGAAAGAGGGATTATACGAATCGGTGCGGAAGTGCGTGCCGGCGATATTCTGGTGGGCAAGGTTACTCCCAAGGGAGAAACAGAGCTTACAGCAGAGGAAAGACTGCTCCGTGCAATTTTTGGTGAGAAGGCGAGAGAAGTAAGGGATACTTCCCTTAAAGTACCTCATGGAGAATCTGGTATTATCGTGGATGCAAAGGTATTTACAAGAGAAAATGGGGATGAACTTTCTCCCGGTGTGAATCAGGCAGTACGTATTTATATTGCACAGAAGAGAAAGATTTCAGTAGGAGATAAGATGGCGGGACGTCATGGAAATAAGGGTGTTGTTTCCCGTGTGCTTCCGGTGGAGGATATGCCTTATCTGCCTAACGGACGTCCTTTGGATATCGTGCTGAATCCTTTGGGTGTGCCTTCACGTATGAACATTGGACAGGTACTTGAGATCCATCTGTCACTGGCTGCAAAGGCCCTTGGCTTTAATGTGGCTACGCCTGTTTTTGACGGTGCAAATGAAAATGACATTATGGATACGCTGGATCTGGCAAATGATTATGTTAATTTAAGCTGGGAAGAGTTTGAGGCGAAACATAAAGAAGAACTTCTTCCTGAAGTGATGGATTATTTATATGAAAACAGGGATCACAGAGAGCTTTGGAAGGGAGTTCCCATTTCCAGAGACGGCAAGGTGAGACTTCGTGACGGAAGAACAGGTGAGTATTTTGACAGTCCAGTAACCATCGGACACATGCATTACTTAAAGCTTCACCACCTGGTTGACGATAAGATTCATGCCCGTTCTACGGGACCTTATTCCCTGGTAACCCAGCAGCCTTTAGGTGGTAAGGCACAGTTCGGCGGACAGCGTTTTGGTGAAATGGAAGTCTGGGCGCTGGAGGCATATGGTGCTTCTTATACTCTTCAGGAGATTTTGACAGTTAAGTCTGATGACGTAATCGGGCGTGTAAAGACTTATGAAGCGATCATTAAAGGCGATAATATTCCTGAATCCGGTATTCCTGAATCCTTCAAGGTTCTGCTTAAGGAATTACAGTCTCTTGGACTTGATGTGAGAGTTCTGCGTGAAGACAACACAGAAGTTGAAATAATGGAGAATATTGATTACGGCGATAATGATTACCGTTATGAAATCGAAGGAGAAGACAAGGGCTACGATTATGAAAAAGCCTCTTTGGGTTCAATGGGATATCAGCGGCAGGAATTTGACGAGGAAAGCGGTGCACTTATAAGTGCGGAAGATGAAGAAGAAGAGGATGATGAATCAGGCGATGTCTTTGATGAGGAATTTGAAATGGTACTTGATTCAGATTCATTTGACGAGTAAAGCAGCCCGACTTTGAAAGGAGCATGGATAGCGATGTTAGAAACAAAGCAAGAAGTGTATCAGCCAATGACATTTGATGTGATCAGAATTGGTCTGGCATCACCTGAAAAGATCAGAGAATGGTCAAGAGGCGAAGTGTTAAAGCCAGAAACCATTAATTACAGAACATTAAAGCCGGAAAAAGACGGTTTATTCTGTGAAAAGATTTTTGGTCCCAGCAAGGACTGGGAGTGTCATTGTGGTAAATATAAGAAGATCAGATATAAGGGTGTTGTCTGCGACAGATGTGGCGTTGAAGTTACCAAATCCAGCGTCCGCAGAGAGCGTATGGGGCATATTGAACTGGCAGCGCCGGTTTCCCATATCTGGTATTTTAAAGGCATCCCCAGCCGTATGGGACTGATTTTGGATCTGTCCCCAAGGGTGCTTGAAAAGGTATTGTATTTTGCTTCCTATATTGTTCTGGATCAGGGCGAAACCAGCCTGGAATATAAGCAGGTTTTGTCTGAAAGAGAATATCAGGATGCAAGAGAAACCTGGGGAAATAAATTCCGTGTTGGCATGGGAGCGGAAGCAATTAAGGAACTGCTTCAGGCAATTGACCTTGAAGCGGAAGCTGCAGAACTTAAGACCGGTCTCAGGGAATCCACCGGTCAGAAGCGAGCAAGAATTATTAAGAGACTTGAAGTGGTAGAAGCTTTCAGAGAGTCAGGAAATGAACCTTCCTGGATGATTATGGATGCAATCCCGGTTATTCCGCCGGATCTCCGTCCTATGGTGCAGCTGGATGGGGGACGTTTTGCCACCTCGGATTTGAACGATTTATATAGAAGAATCATCAACAGAAATAATCGTCTGAAAAGACTGCTGGAACTGGGCGCTCCGGATATTATTGTCCGCAATGAAAAGAGAATGCTGCAGGAAGCAGTTGATGCGCTGATTGATAATGGCAGGCGCGGCAGGCCGGTAACAGGCCCCGGCAACAGAGCACTTAAATCCCTGTCAGATATGTTAAAGGGTAAGTCGGGACGTTTCCGTCAGAACCTTTTAGGTAAACGTGTGGATTATTCAGGTCGTTCCGTTATCGTGGTTGGACCGGAGCTTAAGATTTATCAGTGTGGTCTGCCCAAAGAGATGGCCATTGAATTATTTAAGCCTTTTGTTATGAAGGAATTGGTGGCAAGAGGGATTTCACAGAACATTAAAAATGCCAAGAAGCTGGTGGAACGACTGGATACCCAGGTTTGGGATGTTCTGGAGGAGGTAATTAAGGAGCATCCTGTTATGCTGAACCGTGCTCCTACATTGCACAGGCTTGGTATTCAGGCATTTGAGCCTATTTTAGTAGAAGGTAAGGCGATTAAGCTTCATCCGCTGGTTTGTACAGCATTTAACGCCGACTTTGACGGAGACCAGATGGCAGTGCATCTTCCTCTTTCGGTAGAAGCGCAGGCAGAATGCCGGTTCCTTTTACTTTCGCCTAATAACCTCTTAAAGCCTTCCGATGGCGGCCCTGTGGCTGTTCCTTCCCAGGACATGGTGCTTGGTATTTACTACCTGACACAGGAGCGTCCCGGTGCAAAGGGTGAAGGCAAATATTATAAGAGTGTAAACGAAGCAATTCTGGCCTATGAAAACGGTCTGTGCACCCTTCATTCCAGAATTAAGGTTAAAGTAACAAAAACCAATGGGGAAGGTGAGACGGTATCCGGTATTGTGGAATCCACTCTTGGAAGATTCCTGTTTAATGAGATTCTTCCACAGGATTTAGGATATGTTGACAGAAGTAAACCGGAAAATCTGCTGCTCCCTGAAATAGATTTCCACGTTGGTAAAAAGCAGTTAAAGCAGATCCTTGAAAAGGTTATTAACACCCACGGCGTTTCCGTGACAGCAGAAGTTTTGGATCTGATTAAAGCTACAGGCTACAAGTATTCAACAAAGGCTGCAATGACAGTTTCCATTTCCGATATGACAGTGCCTGCACAGAAACAGCAGATGCTGGATGAGGCACAGACAACGGTAGACAAAATTTCTCAAAACTACAGACGTGGTTTGATTACAGAGGAAGAAAGATACCGCGCAGTTGTTGAGACATGGAATGAAACAGATAAAAAGCTGACAGAAGTGCTGCTTGCAGGTCTGGATAAATATAATAATATTTTCATGATGGCTGACTCAGGAGCACGTGGTTCCAACCAGCAGATTAAGCAGCTGGCCGGTATGCGTGGGCTGATGGCCGATACCACCGGAAGAACCATAGAACTGCCTATTAAGTCAAACTTCCGTGAAGGTCTGGACGTTCTGGAATACTTTATGTCAGCGCATGGCGCACGTAAGGGATTGTCCGATACCGCGCTTCGTACCGCTGACTCCGGTTACCTGACAAGACGTATGGTGGATGTATCACAGGAGTTGATTATCCGTGAGATCGACTGTATGGAAGATGCGGAAGAAATTCCAGGTATGACAGTCAGGGCGTTCATGGATGGAAAAGAAACCATTGAAGGCCTAAAGGATAGAATTACAGGAAGATATTCCTGTGAGGAAATTAAAGACAGAGAGGGCAATGTGATTGTAAAACGCAATCATATGATTACACCCAGCCGGGCTGCGAAGATTTTAAGCGTAGGCGTGGATGAAAAGGGTGAGCCTGTTGAAAGCGTAAAGATACGTACCATTCTTACCTGCCGCTCTCATGATGGTATCTGTGCAAAATGTTATGGTGCCAACATGGCTACCGGCGAGGCAGTACAGGTAGGTGAGGCAGTAGGAATTATTGCAGCCCAGTCTATCGGTGAACCTGGTACACAGTTGACCATGCGTACCTTCCATACAGGCGGTGTTGCAGGTGACGATATTACCCAGGGACTTCCCCGTGTTGAGGAGCTTTTTGAAGCAAGAAAGCCCAAAGGACTTGCAATTATTGCTGAGTTTGGCGGTGTGGCTTCCATTAAGGACAGCAAGAAAAAGCGTGAAATTGTGATTACCAACCATGAAACAGGGGAATCAAAGACTTATCTGATTCCTTATGGTTCAAGAATAAAGATTATGGACGGTGCAGTGCTGGAAGCAGGAGACGAATTGACAGAAGGAAGCGTAAATCCTCACGATCTCCTTAAAATCAAGGGAATTCGGGCTGTTCAGGATTATATGCTCAGAGAAGTACAAAGAGTTTACCGCCTGCAGGGTGTTGATATCAGCGACAAGCATATTGAAGTGATTGTACGTCAGATGCTTAAAAAGATCAGGATTGAAAACAATGGGGATACGGATTTCCTGCCCGGCGCTATGGTGGATGTCCTTGAATATGAAGATATGAATGCAAAACTGATTTCAGAAGGGAAAGAGCCTGCGGAAGGCAAGCAGGTAATGCTGGGTATCACAAAGGCAGCCCTTGCAACCAATTCCTTCTTATCGGCTGCGTCCTTCCAGGAAACCACTAAGGTACTGACAGAGGCGGCAATTAAAGGAAAGATTGATCCTTTGATTGGCCTTAAGGAAAATGTAATCATAGGTAAGCTGATTCCTGCCGGAACAGGTATGAAACGTTACCGCAGCGCCAGACTTTCCACAGATAATAAGCTGGTGGAAAACATTGACTTTGAACAGGACGGGGAAGAAGCAGAAGTTTCTTTTGATGAAGGACTGGATGAGGAAATGCTGGTGGAGGATGAGCTATTAGAGGAAGAACCGGAAACAGCAGAGGAAGAGGCAGAAGAAGTTTTTGACGAAATAGAAGATGTTTTGGAAGAAACAGAAGTATAAGCATAAGGATGCTGCATTTTGCAACTTATCCGTATGTTAATCAAATCTCCGCACATACTATAGTAGGTGCGGAGATTTTTAGTAAAAATGCTTGACAAGGAAAATGTGAGCATTTATACTAACTTAGTGTGCATGAAAAGGCATAATCTTTTTTGTGCGCTGAAAAATCATTATTTTATAAACAGGAGGTGAAACAGAATGCCAACATTTAACCAGTTAGTCAGAAAAGGACGTCAGACATCAGTAAAGAAGTCAACGGCTCCCGCTCTTCAGAAAGGATGGAACTCCCTTCACAAGAAAGCAACCGATACTTCTGCTCCTCAAAAGAGAGGTGTTTGTACTGCTGTTAAGACTGCTACTCCTAAAAAGCCTAACTCAGCTCTTAGAAAGATCGCCAGAGTACGTCTCTCCAACGGAATCGAAGTTACAAGCTACATTCCCGGAGAAGGCCACAATCTGCAGGAACACAGTGTTGTTCTGATCAGAGGCGGAAGAGTAAAGGATTTACCAGGTACAAGATACCATATCATCAGAGGTACACTTGATACTGCAGGAGTTGCAAACAGAAAGCAGGCCCGTTCCAAATATGGCGCTAAGAGACCTAAAGCAGGTAAATAGTGTTTGGAACAGATTGGACCCACGAACGTAAACTAATTTAGTGTTGGAATTCTGTTACAGATACAGGCAGCGGTACAGCAGCGGATTTACGCAGGCTGTGCTGCACAGAATTTGTGATTTGTAATGAGAGATACCCGCACGTACACAAATTGTGAAATTAGAACGACACACTGTGAGTACCGATGATTTAATGAATTTAATTAAGGAGGGAAGAACCGTGCCACGTAAAGGACATATTCAGAAGAGAGATGTATTGGCAGATCCTTTATACAATAATAAAGTGGTTACAAAGCTTATCAATAACATCATGTTAGATGGTAAGAAAGGTGTAGCACAGAAAATTGTATATGGTGCATTTGCCACAGTAGAAGAGAAATCCGGCAAGCCGGCTCTTGACGTTTTCGAAGAGGCTATGAATAATATCATGCCTGTTCTGGAAGTAAAAGCAAGACGTATCGGTGGTGCTACCTATCAGGTACCTATCGAAGTAAGACCTGATCGTCGTCAGGCATTAGCTCTTCGTTGGCTCACTATGTTTTCTCGTAAGAGAGGCGAAAAGACTATGAAGGACAGACTTGCAAATGAAATTCTCGATGCTGCAAACAACACAGGCGCAGCCGTTAAGAGAAAAGAAGATATGCACAAAATGGCAGAAGCAAACAAGGCATTTTCACATTATCGTTTCTAATCAGACAGATAAAACAGTTATTTGTTTGGAGGAAGCGGCGTGAAGCCTTTACGCAATGCCCAGACTAATATAAGGAGGAAAAAACCTTGGCTGGAAGAGAATATCCTTTAGAGAGAACTCGTAATATTGGTATTATGGCGCACATCGATGCCGGTAAGACAACTACAACAGAGCGTATTCTTTATTATACTGGTGTTAACTATAAGATTGGCGACACTCACGAGGGTACTGCAACCATGGACTGGATGGAGCAGGAGCAGGAAAGAGGTATTACCATTACTTCCGCTGCTACCACATGCCACTGGACTCTGCAGGAAAACTGTAAGGCAAAACCTGGTGCATTAGAGCATCGTATCAATATCATTGATACACCGGGACACGTTGACTTTACAGTAGAAGTTGAGCGTTCCCTTCGTGTACTTGACGGTGCAGTAGGTGTCTTTTGTGCAAAAGGTGGTGTAGAACCCCAGTCTGAAAATGTATGGCGTCAGGCTGATACCTATAATGTACCGAGAATGGCATTCATCAATAAGATGGATATTCTGGGCGCGAACTTCTACGGAACCGTAGACCAGATCCGTACCAGATTAGGCAAGAATGCAATCTGCCTTCAGCTGCCTATCGGTAAGGAAGACGACTTTAAAGGAATTATTGACTTATTTGAAATGAAAGCCTATATCTATAATGATGATAAGGGAGATGATATTTCTATCGTTGATATCCCTGAGGACATGGCGGATGAGGCTGAGTTATATCGTTCTGAGCTGATTGAAAAAATCTGTGAACTGGACGATGATTTAATGATGATGTACTTAGAGGGCGAAGAGCCTTCTAATGAAGAAATGAAGAAAGTATTAAGGAAGGCTACCTGTGAATGTCAGGCAATTCCTGTGTGCTGCGGTACTGCTTACAGAAATAAGGGTGTACAGAAGCTTCTTGATGCAATTATTGAGTTTATGCCTTCCCCTTTGGATATCCCTGCAATTAAGGGTACCGATCTGGATGGCAATGAAGTGGAAAGACATTCATCTGATGAAGAACCTTTCTCCGCACTGGCATTTAAGATTATGGCAGATCCCTTTGTTGGAAAGCTTGCTTTCTTCAGAGTTTACTCCGGTACAATGAACTCAGGTTCTTATGTACTGAATGCAACAAAAGATAAAAAGGAACGTGTAGGGCGTATCCTTCAGATGCACGCAAATAAAAGAGCTGAACTGGATAAGGTTTATGCCGGTGATATTGCTGCGGCAGTTGGGTTTAAATTTACTGCAACAGGCGATACCATCTGTGATGAACAGCACCCGGTAATCCTGGAGTCTATGGAATTCCCTGAGCCCGTTATCGAGCTTGCAATCGAGCCTAAGACCAAGGCCGGACAGGGCAAGATGGGCGAGGCACTTGCTAAGCTTGCAGAAGAAGATCCTACTTTCCGTGCTCATACAGATCAGGAGACAGGCCAGACGATTATCGCAGGTATGGGAGAACTCCATCTGGAAATTATCGTAGACAGACTTCTTCGTGAATTTAAGGTTGAGGCTAACGTAGGCGCACCTCAGGTTGCTTACAAGGAAACCTTTACCAAGACAGTTGAAGTTGATTCCAAATATGCAAAGCAATCCGGTGGACGTGGACAGTATGGACACTGTAAGGTCAGATTCGAGCCTATGGATGCCAATGGAGAAGAACTGTTTAAATTCGAGTCCACAGTTGTGGGTGGTGCAATTCCCAAGGAATACATCCCTGCAGTTGGCGAAGGTATTGAAGAAGCTGCCAAATGCGGTATTCTTGGCGGATTCCCGGTACTTGGCGTTCACGCTACCGTATATGATGGTTCCTATCATGAGGTTGACTCCTCTGAAATGGCATTCCACATTGCCGGTTCTATGGCGTTCAAGGATGCAATGCAGAAGGCAAGCCCAATCCTGCTTGAACCCATCATGAAGGTAGAGGTTACCATGCCCGAAGATTATATGGGCGATGTTATCGGTGATATTAATTCCCGTCGTGGACGGATTGAAGGAATGGATGATATCGGCGGTGGAAAGATGGTAAGAGCATTTGTACCTCTTTCTGAAATGTTTGGTTACTCCACAGACCTTCGTTCCAGAACACAGGGACGCGGTAACTACTCCATGTTCTTTGAAAAATATGAACCTGTGCCGAAGAACGTACAGGAAAAAGTCTTGGCAGCAAAGACAAAATAAAGGTAACGCGACTTTATCCTGCGGAAAAAGTCTTGGCAGCGAAGACGAAGTAAACGAATCACAAGCAATTAGTGCTTGAAAATATTGCTATTTTTTAATATAATCAAAGTTAGTCGATAATTATTTGTAACGAAAAATTTTTCTATTATTTAAAGGAGGACTTTAGAAATGGCTAAAGCTAAATTTGACAGATCCAAAACCCATTGTAATATTGGTACCATTGGTCACGTTGATCATGGTAAAACAACATTAACAGCAGCTATCACAAAGGTACTTGCTGAAAGAGTTGCCGGTAATGAAGCTACTGACTTCGAGAACATCGACAAGGCTCCCGAAGAAAGAGAAAGAGGTATTACTATCTCTACCGCACACGTTGAGTATTCAACAGAAAAGAGACACTATGCACACGTTGACTGCCCGGGACATGCTGACTACGTTAAGAACATGATCACTGGTGCAGCTCAGATGGATGGCGCTATCCTGGTAGTAGCTGCTACTGACGGTGTTATGGCTCAGACAAAGGAGCATATCCTTCTGTCCCGTCAGGTAGGCGTTCCTTATATCGTAGTATTTATGAACAAGTGTGATATGGTTGATGATCCTGAACTGCTTGAACTGGTAGAAATGGAAATCACAGAACAGCTTGAAGAATATGGATTCAATGACTGCCCGATTATCAAGGGTTCCGCTCTTAAGGCTCTGGAAGATCCTCAGAGTGAGTGGGGTGATAAGATCATGGAACTTATGGAGACAGTTGACTCTTATATTCCTGATCCTGAAAGAGCTACAGATAAGCCTTTCCTTATGCCTGTTGAAGACGTATTCACAATTACAGGACGTGGTACCGTTGCTACTGGTAGAGTAGAGCGTGGTACTCTTCACCTGAATGAAGAAGTTGAAATCGTTGGTATTAAGGAAGAAACACGTAAGACTGTTGTAACCGGTATCGAAATGTTCCGTAAGCTGCTTGACGAGGCTCAGGCTGGTGACAACATTGGCGCACTGCTTCGTGGTGTTCAGAGAACAGAAATCGAAAGAGGACAGGTTCTTTCCAAACCCGGTTCAGTTAAATGTCACACAAAGTTTACCGCTCAGGTATACGTTCTGACAAAAGATGAAGGTGGACGTCATACTCCTTTCTTCAACAACTACAGACCTCAGTTCTATTTCAGAACAACTGACGTAACTGGTGTATGTAACCTTCCAGCAGGTACAGAAATGTGCATGCCTGGTGATAACGTAGAGATGACAATCGAATTGATTCATCCTATCGCTATGGAGCAGGGACTTACCTTCGCTATTCGTGAGGGCGGACGTACAGTAGGTTCAGGTAGGGTTGCTACAATCATTGAGTAATCTTGTAATTAGAGCCAAATAATAAAAATAAGCACCGCAATCCTTTGAAAAATCAAGGGGTTGCGGTTTCTTAATGCCTAAAAATAATAGCGAACAAAAGGAAAAGCCACTTGCCGGAATTTCATTGAAAATGGCTTGTGGCTCTAAAATGGCTCTAAAAATAAATTAAAAATAGGGAGTCCGCTCGTGACTCCCTTTGCTTAATTACAATAAATTCTTTGGCACACGTCCAAAGAAGAATTGTAATAGTATTTTATGTTAAAAAAGAAAAATTATGTATAGATAAAATAAAGGGAACTCACTCGTAGTTCCCTTGTTTGAAATACTATATTAGCGTTCCGCTCGTGAACACTTTTCTTGTACTCTTATACTAGCATGAAAATCCAAATTTGTCTACATTTCCTTTTGAGATTTTTCTAAAAAATCTGCTAAATTTTGAATATCTGAAAAATGATAGGTATCAAGTAATTCTTGGAATTTATCAAGCTGTTGTTGTTTTGAAGCCAAATCAGCTCGTTGCAAGGTACGATTGCTTTTCAGCTTTTCAATATATTGTAGTTTGTCGTCATACATATTCTGCAATGTCTGATAATGGTGGTTTATATCAAGCGATAAAGAAATGGCTTTATCAACAGCTTTCATTTCATCAGCGGAAAGGTCGGTAATATAATCGCTAAGTCTT